>JAIPGU010000008.1 GCA_021735575.1 Candidatus Altimarinota bacterium
AGTAAGCGGAGTCCTCACCGACGCCGGCGCCATGGCGGAGTGGTTACGCAGAGGCCTGCAAAGCCTTGTACCCCGGTTCAATTCCGGGTGGCGCCTCCATTCTTCGCTCTTCGGGCTTCGAATGGCTAGCCATGAGAAAGCGAGAAGACAACGAAGAATGTCCTGCGTAGTCCGTTTCAGCGGACGAAGCATGGACAACAAAAAGAAGTTCTTTAACGCTCGGGTGGTGGAATGGTAGACACGAGGGACTTAAAATCCCTTGCTCCATATAGAGCGTGCGGGTTCAAGTCCCGCCCCGAGCACCATTATTATTGAGTTTTTGAAATTTCCCAGGAGTTGAAAATTGTTTCGCATTCATTGCTTCTTTCCTGTTCTACAGGAAAAGAGCAACTTCCCAGAAGAAAAAAAGAAGTTTCGGGGACGGGAAATATTTTTTGGTGAAATTCATGCAGTGGGTCGCTCGCGGTTGTTTTAGCTTGAAAGCGCCATTGATGAGGGGAAAAATGGATTTCCTCAAAAGAAAAGAAATCTTGTTTGGCACTGTCCCATAGTTCAGTGGCAATATCTTCTGATGATCGTTTTTGTAATAAAATAACAAAGCTTTCCATGCCTCGATGCGCCAGATAGAGAGCGGCTGAATTTTCTGGAGGCGTGAGTTTTTCCCAGTATGGAGGAAGAATTAATTCCCAGGTGGTAGGACCTACTTGGAATTTTTCTTTAGCGCTGTCAATTTTGGGGAGAACCTCTGTGTTTTCTCCTCCACATCCTGTTATCAGGAATGCACTGAGAAGCAATAGGACTCGCATTTTCATGCTAAAATGCTACACTTTTGAGTGATGAAAATAAAGGTTTTCTTTTTTGGGAAAAATTCGGAAATGAAACTTCGTGAAAAAGAATTATTGAAAAGAATCGGTTTTCGAGTTTCTGTGGAAGCAATATGTATCCCACAGGCGGGATTGCAAAATACCGAACAAAACAAACAAAAAGAAGCTCTTTTTTTGAATAAAAAAATTGTTCACAAAGAATGTCTGATCGCCCTAGATGAGTCAGGGAAAGAAATGAACTCGAGGGATTTTTCTCATTTTTTAAAACAATGCCTCGTAGAGAGAGGGACAGTAAATTTCGTTATTGGTGGGGCGTATGGACTGGACAGCAGTATTTTGAATCGAGCAAATTTGTGCTTGTCATTTGGGCGCATGACGTGGACACGGGAATTAGCGCGACTTATGACATTGGAGCAAATTTATCGGGCGCTTGAGATTGATGGGGGAGGGAACTTTCATAAGTAAAAGAAGAAAGGGAAAAAGAAGAAAGAAGAAATGCAAAAATTCTTTCTCTCTTTCTTATTTCTTATTTCTCAAATAGGATTCTATAAATGCTTCTATGTCTCCGTCAAATACTTTATCTGGGTTTGGGTGTTCGGTATCTGTGCGGTGATCTTTGACGAGTTTATAGGGCTGAAGCGTGTAGGTTCGGATTTGAGAACCAAAGGAATTCTCCATCATTTCTCCTCGGAGCTGGTCTATTTTTTCGGTTTGTTGTTCAATCTTGAGTTGAAGCAATCTTGATTTTAAAACTTTCATGGCGCTCTGCTTATTCTGAAGTTGAGACTTCTCGTTTTGACAGGTCACAATCAGGTTGAGTGGCAGATAGGTAATACGTACGGCGCTATCGGTGGTATTCACACTTTGTCCACCCGATCCCGATGATCGGAATACGTCAATTCGCAGGTCTTTGTCTTCTATTTCTATGTCTGTATCATCCCCGGTTTCGGGGAGCACTTCTACACGGGCAAAAGAAGTTTGACGCAGAGACTTGGCATTAAAAGGGGAGAGACGGATCAGTCGGTGGACTCCATGTTCGCTTTTGAGAAGTCCGTACGCATTCACGCCGGAAATCTGAATGGTGGCAGATTTGAGACCACTGTCAGTGGGGGATTCATCTAATATATCTATTTTCCAGTTTCTCTTCTCGGCGAAGCGTATGTACATGCGTTCGAGTATCTGCGTGAAATCTTCCGCATCCTGCCCTCCATTTCCGACATGCAGAGAAAGAATAGCATTGCGTGCATCGTAGGGTCCTGAGAGGAGTAATTCATCTTCTCCTTGAACAAATTTTGTGTTCAATAAATCAATTTCTTTTTGGAGCTCGGTTAATTCTGTATCGCTTGCCATTTCTACGAGTTGGGGTAAATCAATAATACTGGAACCAATGTCTTCCCACAGGTTGATAAATGTTTCAAGATGAGATGCCTTTTGGGAAACTTTTTGTGCTTTCTCCTGGTTGTTCCAAAAATTGGGATCTTGCATTTGTGCTTGCAAATCCGAGAGTTCTTTTTTCTTGTCTTCCAGGTGCAGTGTGTGCTGTAACGCCTCCCACTTTTCTTTGTGTTCGTGTAGTTGTTCCAATAACTCTTTTTTCATTGTGTCTAGTATATATCAAAAGAGCTTTTTTCTTACAATTTTCCTGAGTTAGGAAACAAAAGAGAATAAAATTCCCCTCAATCCCCCTTTTGCAAAGGGGGAGGGAAGAGAAAATAAAAAACCGCCTGTGAAAGGCGATTTTTTATTTTTTACTTGTGATCTTGTAGACTTGTAATCTCGTAATCTAATTTCTATCGAAGCTTTTTTCGCAAAAAAGCTGGTGTTTCCAGATCATCTTCTGGATCTTTTTCTCTTCCTCCGACACTAAACGCCTGTCGCATAAGAGACGCATGTCCGGGACGTTTATTTCCCACTTCCGAAAACCCAGTGGCAATGACTGTGATTTTAATTTCCCCTGTGTAATTTTCATTAATGACAGCTCCAAAAATAATATTTGCATCAGGATCAGCCGCTTCTGTGATAACTTTTGCCGCTTCATCAACTTCGTACATAGAAAGATCATCTCCTCCGGTCACGTTAAAGAGAATACCTTTCGCTCCATTGATAGATTGATCAAGAAGAGGGGATTCAATGGCAGCCTTTGCAGCTTCAGTGGCGCGACTTTCGCCTGCTCCATATCCGATTCCCATAAGGGCGGTTCCTGCTTCACGCATAATGGAACGCACATCGGCGAAGTCCACGTTGATAAGCCCATGGAGAGTAATCAGATCTGCGATTCCTTGTACTCCTTGTCTGAGCACTTCATCTACCACCGAAAATGCATCGGTGAGAGGTGTCTTTCGATCGATGATTGAAAGAATTCTATCGTTTGGAATGGTGATAAGTGTGTCTACATTTTTCTTCATTTCTTCATAGGCCATATCTGCTTTTTTCATTCGTTGCTGTCCTTCAAATGAAAAAGGCTTTGTTACCACTCCCACGGTCAATGCTCCGAGTTCTCGTGCCACCCCTGCTACAATCGGAGCGGCTCCACTTCCAGTTCCTCCACCGAGTCCACAAGTGATGAATACCATATCTGCCCCCTTCAGAGATGATTTTAGTTCATCAAGAGATTCTTCTGCAGCGACTTTTCCAGTGACAGGATCGGCTCCTGCCCCCAGCCCCCTCGTTGCATCACGTCCAATATGGACCTTGTTTTCTGCTTTGCTGTGGTAGAGTGCTTGCGCGTCTGTATTGACAGAAATAAAGTCTACATTCGCAAAGTCAGAGCTGACCATGCGGTTAATAGCATTTCCTCCTCCGCCCCCAACACCAACAACTTTTATGTTCGCGACAGGAGTAATGTCAGGAGTAATTTCTTGAGAGTGTGATCGTGCTTCCGTTTTTTCGGAATATTTTTTATCGACAGCCGATTGCAAGAGGTCTTTCATGGGGAAAGTGGGTTAAAGGGTAGCGGTGGGGTTTAAGGGATAAGTTTTTTGAAAAAATGAGAGAGCGATCCGAACATTCTTCCGAAGTCAAAATCAAACATTGCTCTCGATGCTCCATATCGGTTTGCAAAATGCAACAGTCCAACGGCGCTCGCGAAACCGGGATCATCTATTCGATCAATGATGCCTTCTATGTTTCGTGGGAAACCGAGCTGACATGGGAGTTGTAGCGAATCTCGCGCTAAATCTATGACTCCTGGTAATTTTACCGCTCCACCACAGATAACAGCTCCTGCCGGCAATTGTTCATCGAGCCCAATTTCCGACAAGTGGTCTCGTACAAGAAGGAAGATTTCTTGGTATCGCGCTTCAATTATTTTTGCCACCTGTTTTTTGGAAACAGTATGAGCATCGGTGCGAGATATTTCTGATAGGTCTATCTCTTCTCGATCAGAGATATCATCTACGGTGCAAGTTCCATATTCCACTTTTATTTTTTCTGCTGTATCGATGGCGCATCGAAGTCCTATTGCTAAATCATTAGTCACGTGCTCCCCACCGACTGGAATAACGGCAGTAGAAACAATGGCTCCTTCTTCGAAAATGGCAATGTTTGTGGAACAAGCTCCAACTTCGATGAGCATACACCCAAGTTCTTTTTGTCGTTTATCGAGTACCGCTTCTGAGCAGGCAATGCTAGAGGGAAGAATTTCTTCCGTATCAACGCCAGTTTCATATAAACACTTTTCAATATTTTTGATGGATGCCGTTTGTCCAGCAATAATATGCGCTTCTACCTCAAGTCTAATACCAGTCATCCCGACTGGATATTTTGTTCTGTGTTGAGAATCAATAGAAAAGTTTTTTGGAATAATCCGTAAAATATCTCTGTTGGAAGGAAGAGAAACAGCTCGTGCTGCGTCAAGTACGCGATCTACGTCATCTTCCGTGATTTCTGAATTTGCACCACTGATGGCAATGACTCCTTTGGAGTCATAGGTCTCAATGTGCGGTCCGGAGAATCCTACAAAAACGCGATGAATTGGTTCGCCGCTCATTCGTTCGGCATCTTCAAGCGCTGCGGTAATATTGGAAACAGCTTCGTCAATCTCGGTGACCATTCCTTTTCGGATTCCATTTGATGGAGATGTTCCGACACCAATAATATGAATAATATTTTTCTTTTCCTCTACCGTCCCGACAATAGCTCGGATACGAGAAGATCCAATATCGAGAGCGACGAGGGTTTTCTGGTGTGACATGAGAAAAAGGGCAAACGGTTCTTTCTTTGGGAGCGTACCAAACCGCCTTAATTTGTGCAAATGTTTTTTCCGGTTATACCGCTTCTGAACTGTTTTTTTGAACAATTTTATTCGCTCCTGATAAGCTCTCTTTTTTCTTGGGGGTAAGAAAAAAAAAGTCCGAAAAACAAAAAATGTATTCACCCTGTGGAATAATTTCGCTCAAAGCGAAATTCCCGATTCTCGGGATTCCACAGGGTAAACCTTTCTGTTTTTTTGTATACTCCCAGTATACAAAAATCTTCCCACTCGTAATCTTGTAATCTTGTGATCTTGTAATCTGTTTCAGAATAACGCCATTTGCTCTTCAATATCACTTTTTTGTGATTTATTTTTTTGTTCTGAGATTTTTGTATGACTAAAATTTTTGATCAACTTTTGGTAGCGGTTTGCAAGAGAATGAAATTTCATTTTTTCAAAAAACGCCAAGGTGGTTTCTGGAGCAAAGACAAATTTCTGGGTTTCGGGGACATCTATAGGAACATCCATTTTTATTTGTGCGAGTGTCTGACAGTGGAATGCTTCCGCGCGAGCGGTTTCGAATTTTTCTCTGAGTTTTCCAGGGAGCTCTTCCAAGTGATCATAAATGCCTTGGAGGGTTTTATACTTTTGGAGTAATTTTGCCGCGTTCGTTGGTCCGACACCTGGGATGCCTTTGTAGTTATCAGAAGAATCGCCGGTGATGGCTTTGAAGTCGACCATTTGTTCTGGGTCTATACCAAACCGTGCTCGTGTCTCTTCGGGTCCCATTGGAAGGGGAGTGCTTCCATTGAATTTTTCCAGACGCACGCATTCGTTTACCAGTTGTAAAAAGTCCAGGTCGCCACTGAATATTTCAACACGAGTGTCCTTTCGTTTTTGCATAGTGTGTGCAATGGTTCCGATGATATCATCCGACTCATATCCGGGAAGGGCGAGCACTGGAATATGGAAGTGCTCCAGTAGCTCGTATATATAGGGGATTTGCGGATAGAAATCATCTGGTGCTTTTTCTCGTTGGGCTTTGTACGTTTCATCCATTTCGTGGCGAAAGGTTTTTTCTTTAGTATCAAACGTCACAAATATCTGGTCGGGAGGGAACTGGTCGAGTATATGCAGGAGCGTGGAAGCAAAACCATACACCATGCCGATCGGCATGCCTTCCCACATGGGAATAAACCCTTTGTTGACTCCATGGTAGGAGCGGTGCATGAGGGAATTTCCGTCGATCAAAATAATAGTTTTCATGCGCTGGCAAGAGATATGTCTCGACTTTCTCTTTTCTTTTTGGTATCATACCCTGATTTAGTTTCTCTTCCAAATGACTCTTAAAACCTCTTCGTCGCCCGCGTGCTCCAAGTTGTCAGCCAAAAATTCTCATAGAATGTTTTCTGTCGGAATGGTGCTTCCCATGGTATCGGAACACCATGCGGAACATTTTCTTCGTTCAGTGGAGGCGTTATGTGAACTTGGTATTCCAGTTTTGGCGTTGGCGGAGGGAGATGCTGAGTCACAGAAGATTTGTTTTGAACTTTCAAAAGCATATCCGACAATGTTCACCCTGCTTGAAAGTGTGAACCGGAATAGAAGCACCATTTTAAAACAATCGGAAGTATTGGTGTTTCCCTCGGCGCCGAGTGATGCACTTTTAAAAGAAATTATAGAAGCCGAAATTGTTCCGGTTATGCCGAAAAGAAAGGGGTTTGAAAATTTTGATCCTCAGGCGGAAAAGGGAAATGCCTTTCTGTATGAAGAAGGGAATTTCTGGAAATTTTTATCAGCAATTTTGAGAGCCTCTGAGAACTTCAAATTTGAATACGACTGGGAAAATTTGAAGAAGAGCCTCAAAGACGTGAAACTCTAAAATATCAGTTGAGATTTTAAAAAGCTCGCTTACAATAATCGGGCTCTTTTTAAACCACGAACATGGGGTAGCTGAGGACGAATAGGGATTTCTCGGTAAAATCGAAATCGCGTCAATAAGGACGAAGACCTCCATGTGAGGAAAGAGGAGCGAAGACGAAACAGACTAAGCCAATCGCGTAGCGATTTGCGAGGTAGTGCAGTCTTCCAGCGACGACGCGCGAGTGGTGAAATTGGTATACACGCTAGCCTTAGGAGCTAGTGCCGCAAGGCATGTGGGTTCGAGTCCCACCTCGCGCACCAGCGCGAAAAATCAATGCCCCCCAAAGAGGGGTAATGATTTTTCGCTATTGTGAGTGGGACGAGAACCCAACTGGGTTCGGTTTTTCACCGAGAGAAGCGAGGATTGAAAAACTTTTCGACCTCGGAGCTCCGCAAAGCGGGGCGAGAATGTAAGAATGTCCCACATTGTCTAATTCAAAGAGATTGCTTCGCTTCGCTCGCAATGACAAAAAGAGTGTATACTGGGAGTATACACTTTGTAACGAACTAGATTCCGGCTCGTGGGCCGGAATGACAAATACTAAAAACCAAAGACGAATAACTAAGGACTAATAGCTACCCCTCATTCTCCACAATCTTCCACTTCACTTCTTTTTTTAGGTGGGAGTCTTTAATCGTAAATCCAGAGGCTTTGATGTGTCCACCTCCGCCGAATTTCTCAGCGAGAGCTTTGACGTCCACATCCGGTTTGCGGGTTCTGAGGGAAGCTTTGACATTTCCTTTTTCATCTTCTGACAAGAGTACCGAGTACTTGGCTTCTGGCATAGAATTAATGTAGTCGATCACTCCCGCAAGATCTTCTCGCGTGGCGCCGATAGATTCGTAGTCTTTTTTATTAACCCCCACAATGGCGGCTCCATCGTCAGTGACGTATAAGTTTTGTAGAACGCGTCCCCAGAGTTTCAGAACGCGGAACTCATGTGATCTGAATACATGCTTGGAAATCTGCGCGGCATTGGCACCGAGCTTCATAAGTTCGGCGGAAGCTTGGTAGACTTCCGGCGTGGTATTTTGGTGCATGAAGCTTCCGGTGTCTGTGTAAATACCTAGAAGTAAACATGTTGCAATACGTGGAGTAATTTTGGCACCGAGCGCTTGCAGTAATCGGAAGACGATTTGCGAAGAACTTGCCGCATGCGTGGCTACAAAATTAATCTCCCCCCAGAGGTCATTGGTAGGGTGGTGATCGAGATTAATCTTCACCATTTTATCCGATAAAATATCAGGCTTTGTTTCATGAAACCGTGTCATTTTTTTGGCGCCGCAATCGGTGAACCATACAGCGTCAAATTTATTTTCATCAAAATCTTTTTGCATTGTTTCGGCAAAAGGACAAAAACTCAAAAAATCAGGTACTCCATCCAGACAAGCAACACTGGCTTCGATTCCTAAACTTTTTAACCCTTCGCAGAGCCCCAGTGTTGATCCGATTGCATCGCCATCCGGACCCGCATGAGCGAGAATCACAATGCGAGGAGATGTACTGAGGTATTTCTTCAGTTTCTCCAGATTTGCTGCATCAATAAGTTCTTTTGGATCTTTCATATTTATTTATTCTGATTTCCTATTTTGACACAAAGCATTGGAAATGTCAAACATAAAAATGTCTTCATAAATACAGTAAAGAAACTTCTGAACAGATATTTATGACAAAGAAATTATAACGAAAATTCTTCGTCTCCGCTACCGCAGAACTTAGAAAAACTAGGGACTTGGAATGATCACTTTTGAGAAAAGAGAGAAGAGGCAGGAGAAGTAAAACTTAAAAGAGTTTCTTCAATTAAAAGAGACAAATCTCTGGCAAAAGGGGCGAGTACTTCCGATTTTTTGAGAGCTCTGTCGGCTTGTTTAGCAGCGAGATGCAGTGATTCGAGGGCGGCAAGATTGTTTCCAAATTTAAAGGAGCGAAGACTCTCAGAAAAATGCGTTAAGGCTCTGGAAACAGCATTAGCGGCAACTGCTTCTTCATTGTTTCGCATGAGTACCAGTTGGTCGTTGAGATCGATAATTCGTTGTAAATGAAACTCAGCTTGATCGGAATCGCCGGCTTTCAGGAGAGTAATAAATTGTTTGATTTCTGCTTCCAATTCTACAAAAACTTTGGTTGCCGCATTTCCGTAAAAAAGTCGTTCCGTGCGGAATGCCATAATAGCCGCCCGTCTTCGCGTGAGGGTTTCAAAGGGGCGATAGAATTGATCGGAAGGGAGTTCTGCTATTTGATACCTTTTTGCATATGCAAATATGGGAGCAAACCAAGCATCCTCCGGAATATCTTGTGCAATATTATTCGTTTTGTAGGTGTATTGATTTAGGTTTACCTGAGTCGCCCGGAAAAGAAGTGTAAGAAATTCTGCTTTTGTAATGGCATCGTGAGGACGGAAGTGAGTGTGCGTGGTATTCAAAATATCGGTTTCCACTGCGCGCGCCACGACTGGAGCATACCATTGATTTGGATCCGTATCGGAAAAAAAAGATTGGCCCTTATATTCCGGTATTTGTATCCCTCCCAGTCGAAGTGCAACCACCAATGCTTCTGCTCGCGTCATAAGCTGGTCCGGATTGGGATCGGAACTCATTACACCTATATCATCGAGATGTTGCAGGATAGAGGATTGAGGGTCATCGGGGTTCACAGCGCTCTGGGCAAGCGAAAAAGGGAGAAAGCAAAACATGAGAGCCACACCCCATTTTTTCATCTAAAGTTGAGTCTATTTTTTGTTCATCTATTGGTCAAATTTTTTGTTCGAAATTTTGTTGACTTGTATGACATAAAATTGAGAGAGAGTGTTTTTTGTTTTTGCCTCTTACAAAGGGAGAAAAACGGATTATTTTGCTTGATGTTTTCTGTTTTTTCTGGTACAATCCCTTGATACATTCATGAAAAAAATCTCTATTGCGCTCGTCTTTTCATTTCTTTTGCACATTGTTATTCCTTTTGCAGGAGCGTCCGCGACGTTCCAAAAAGGAGAAGAGCACACTTTTACTATTACGGGATATTACTCTCCTCTTCCGAATCAAGAATATTATGTAACAGGGGATTATTGGTCTGAAATACGGCTTAATGGTTACGGAACCAATGGAGCAGATGGGACGCCTGTTTTTCCCGGCATGATCGCGGCTCCCAGAACTATTCCTTTCGGGACAAAAATTAAAATTCCTGGACTTGGCATGGGAGCCGTACATGATAGAGGAGGTGCAATTGTGAATAAGGGAGAAAGGGATTTGGCGAAACATGATCGACTGGATGTATGGATGGGGTATGGAATGGAAGGATTGCGGAGAGCGTTGGCTTTTGGAGTTCAACATTTGGACTGTGAAATTTTTTCTTCTGAAACACCAATCCACGTTGGCATGAATTTCGAAGTTCCTCCAATGCTTCAAGAAATAGTTTCTCTGCCGGAGAGAGAAGGGTTTTACCAAAACCTTGCGCTTGGTTCTCGCGGAGAAAATGTGGAAGCGTTACAGGAAGCGTTGAACAAACTTGGTTTTTTTGGAGGACTTGTTGATGGAATCTTTGATGAAAGAGTGCGATTAGCGGTTCTCGAATTTCAAAAAAAATATTTTATTGTGGAAGATGCATTGAGTGTTGGAGCGGGGATTTTTGGTCCGCAAACACGATCTAAACTTAGTTCAGTGCTCTACGAGAGACAGGTACAGGAGACTATTCGTCAAGCATGGGAAACATTTCACTTTGAAGAAGATATTTCTCGCGGGAAACGAAATGCTGATGTTTTAAAACTCCAACAAATATTAGTGGAAGAAGAATTTATGCATGTGACGCCTACCGGGTTTTTCGGTCCGGTGACCGAAGAGGCTCTGTCCGCGTTTCAATTGGAATATAACATTATTCGCACTCTGACTGCGCAAGGAGCTGGAAAGGTAGGACCTCAAACGCGAGCAAAACTCAATGAGATCTTAGAACAAAAAAAACAAGAACGCATCGCCGAACAAAATCAAATTCTTGTGTATCAAAAAAAGCAAGACAGGCTTCGTGTACTGGCTCGTAAAAATATTTCTCCTTCCTTAGCACAAAAATAAATGTTTCATAAATCATTTCAAACTGATTTTCATAGTTTACTTCACTCTCATTTCCGGATGGATAAGGAAATAGTGGAAGTATCTTTCTTTCAGTTTTTCGCGAATCTTGGACGAAATATCATTATGTTGGTTCTGCCCTTCTATTTATATCGGGTGGTAGGGTACGAAATGTGGCAGATTTGTATGTTCTTTTTATTTTGGCAGTTAGGATTCACGGTTACGATTCCTTTTGCTGGAGAATTCCTCACGCGTTTCGGATTAAAACATTCCATGGCACTCCGGAGTATCGGAGTATCCATGTTTTGGGTTGCTATCTCCTTTTTTATTAGAGGAGATTTTTGGAGCGACATGCTCTTTATGATCCCGTTTTTCCTGCTTAATGCCTATGCAAAAGCGGTTTCGGAAATCGCTTACGATATATTTCTGAGCTACTATTTGAGTCGTGGGTCAGGAGGAAAGACTATCGCTTGGATGCAAATTGCCATTATGACGGCGGTTATCATTGCGCCCTTGGCGGGAGGTCTTTTGATGAAGTCTTATGGATTTTCGTGGGTGGCATATACGACGGCTTTCTTTTATCTGCTTTCCGGAGTGGTCTTGCTTTTGACACCGGATCATAAATTCCATGTATCTTATACACCGACGCGTCTTTTGGCTGATACGTTTAAAAAGACAGACAAAACACTTATTATAGCAGAATTTGGTCGTGTATTTTTTGATGCGGTACTGTGGGTTGTATGGCCGATTTTCCTTTTGTTGGTTTTGAAGAATGTTGTGTCTATTGGAGCCGTGGTGGCGATTTCTTCGCTTCTTTCCATGATTGCTTCACTCATCATTGGGAAAAAAATTGATAAACTGGGAATCAACCCTCGCTCATTTCGTTTTGGAGCGTATCGTTCTACGTTCCTTAATTTCCTTCGTGGAGTCGTTTGGGACCCAATCGCGCTCGCAATTATTGATGCCCTTCATAAAATCAATTTCGGTGTTATGAAAGTTCCGTATACGGTTCAGATTTATAAGTGGCTTCACAAACAAGATACATTTGAGAGAGCACACATCCGTTGGATGATTGCGGAAAATATCTACATGATCGCCATCCTCATCTTTACCGGACTTTTCTTTTTATTTGCGGATAATTTCAAAATGGTTTTTGCGGGTATATTTGCCGTTGGATCGGTTACAATGCTTTTGACACAAGTGGTGTCAAAGTTTACGGACGACTAGGAAGCAATTATCAGTGAGCAATTATCAATAAAATATGTGTCTTCCTGACCCTGAGCTTGGTCGAAGGGGAAGGATAATATTCTATTTTTCAGCTTTTTACCCCGTGAAATAATCCCGCGTATGCGGGATTCTCCGCCATAGCGGAGATTTCATGGGGTGAACTTTTTCACTTTTTAGCTGTTTCCATTTGTTGACTTTTTTTGCGGAAGGGAGATACTTTTCCTGAATATGAAAATAGAAAATAAGCAGAAGATTTTTTGGGGTGTGCTTACTGTTGCGGTGGTTTTATCTGCGTGTGTCTTTCCCGGGAAAGAAGATCCTTTTTCCAAAGTTTCCGAAGAAAAGGTGGAAACAATAAAGGGAGATTTATTTCCTTTCTCGGTTTCGGTGGCGACGCGCGTGACACACCGGCTGGAAGATGAGGGAAAACTGGTGGCTTTTTTGGCTTCCGATATCGTAAGACTTGATGATTTTGAAGGACGAAGAGTGGAAGTGGATGGGGTGAGAAGAAAAGAAAAAATGAGAGAAATATTCTGGGTTTCCGCCATCAGGTTGTTGGATTTGGGAAAACAGACAGAAGAGGCACCGATAGATGAACGTTACACGACACGAAATTTTTCTTTTGTATATCCTCCAACATGGGAATCTTCTGTGTCACCCACGGGGGTGGTACATTTTTTGGATAAAGCAGATCCTGCGCGTCGTGTGTTTTTAACCTTTTCCGCTGAGGAACTGGAACGAGGGGACAAAACAAAGGATCCAAATGTTCTTATCGCGAATCTCGCCGGAACAAAGAAAATTACTACGGATGAACTTGAACGAGAACGTCAAGAAATAGTGTTGTTTTCCAATATCTACGACCGGAAATACAAATTTATTTTCACAAGTGCTTTTGAGGAATTTGAAAAGAAAAAATCGTTTTTTAAATTGTTAAATTCTTTTGTGGAGGGGGAAGAAAATGTTCTCAAAGCGAAAGAAGAAGATTTGAAGAAGATGGCGGAGAGGGAAGCGAAAAAGATACAAGAAGAGGAAGAAAAAAAGGTTGTTGAAGAAAAACTCAAAGAGCCGAAATCGGAATCTATTTTGGAGAAATTGTTTGGAGATGATGAAAGAGAGGAAGAGGAAAAAAATGCCACAGAGGAGGAAGAACCTGCTGAGCAAGTGGTATCAACACCAGAATCAACTGAGACTGTGCCCGAGACAGTTGGAGAAGACACATCGCCTTTTATTGCCTCCAGCACGGATTATGTAAACCTCATTGATGAACGAGCATTCCTGTATGAGAGCCAATACTATGGTTTCCGTATGTGGGTTCCGTTTGGATACTGGTTCCGGAACTTTGGTGCTTCTGAAAACGCTATCGCCCGAATCGGTTTTTCTGACGAAGAATTCTCTAATGCCGCCGAGGCAAAATTCTGGCTCGAAATTCTCGGTGATGAAAATCCTCCTCGCACATTTACAGAGAAGATGAATGATACACGAGTGGAGATAGAATTCCCGCGCACAGAGAAATCATTTTTCCGATTCACCGGACTCAAGAAATTCAAAGACGCCATGCGGAGTATTCAGGCGACAGTGGAAAAATTTTAAAATTAGAACTTAGAGGATAGAACTTAGAGTTTAGAAAAAACGAGAGTGTATACTGGGAGTATACACTTTGTATTGTCATCGCGAGCGACCGAAGGGAGCGTGGCGATCTCATAGTAGGTTTGTCAGATTGCCACGTCGTCCCGATGAATCGGGACTTCTCGCAATGACAGGCGGCAGTTGATTTTCTGTTCTAATAACCTACACTTCGACCAATGAAACCCTACGACCACAAGGCGTTAGAGGCCAAATGGCAGAAGCACTGGGAAGAGCAAAATACTTTCCAAGCTGATGATGCGTCAGAAAAACCCAAGTGGTATACGCTTGTAGAATTTCCGTATCCATCGGGGGCGGGACTGCATGTCGGACACGTCCGGTCGTACGCGGCACTGGATGCGGTCTCGCGCAAAAAGCGCATGGAAGGGTTTAACGTGCTCTATCCCATCGGCTGGGATGCATTTGGTCTGCCGACTGAAAACTACGCCATTAAGACAAAGATTCATCCTGTTGTTGCTACTGAAAAAAATATCGCTACCTACAAGCGTCAGTTGAAGTCTCTCGGACTGTCTTATGACTGGAGTCGGGAAGTCAATACCACAGATCCCCGCTACTACAAATGGACGCAGTGGATTTTTTTGCAACTCTATAAAAAAGGACTCGCCTACAAAAAAAAGATGCCGATCAACTGGTGTTTGTCATGCAAAATTGGTCTCGCCAATGAAGAAGTCGTTAACGGACAGTGTGAACGGTGCGGGGGAGATGTGGAAAAGCGAGAAAAAGAACAGTGGATGCTGGCGATTACCAAATATGCTGACCGATTGATTAAGGATTTGGACACCGTGGATTACTTGGAAAAAATCAAAGCCCAACAGATCAATTGGATTGGGCGGAGCGAGGGAGCAGAGATAGACTTTGAAATCGAAGGACAGAAAGAAAAAATAAAAGTTTTTACAACGCGTCCAGATACGCTGTTTGGCGCGACATATTTCGTTATGGCACCAGAACATCCACTTGTGCAAAAAATGTGTTCAACAGCGCAGAAAAAAGAAGTGGAAGCATACATTAAAAAATGTGCCACAGAATCGGAACTTGCGCGCCAAGAAGCCAAAACCAAAACAGGAGTCTTTACGGGAGCGTATGCCATTAACCCTGTGAACAAAGAAAAAATTCCTGTGTGGATTGCTGATTACGTCATGATGGGGTACGGGACGGGAGCAATTATGTGTGTTCCAGCGCATGACGAACGGGATCATGAATTTGCAGAGAAATTTAAACTTCCGATTGTGGAAGTAATAGAAGGACTCAAAAATCCGTTTGAAAAGACAGGGGGGAAAATGAAAAATTCGGATTTTTTGAATGGACTGACCACCGAAAAAGCAATCGTGACCATGATCGACTGGGTCGAAAAACAAAAAATAGGAGAGAGAAAAATAAACTACAAACTCCGCGACTGGATTTTTTCCCGTCAGCGGTACTGGGGCGAACCGATTCCGATTGTCCACTGCGACAAATGCGGAGAAGTGCCGTTGCCAGAATCCGACTTGCCATTGGAATTGCCAGAAGTTCCAACCTATGAACCCACCGATACGGGAGAATCGCCTCTGGCGAGGATTGAGGAATGGGTGAATTGCGCATGTCCTACATGCGGTGGCAAAGCAAAGAGAGAAACCGATACTATGCCCAACTGGGCGGGAAGTTCGTGGTATTTCTTGCGTTATACCGATTCCCACAATGACAAAGCATTTGCGAGTCAAAAAGCACTCAAATACTGGACGCCCGTGGATTTGTACAATGGGGGCATGGAGCACACGACCTTGCACCTCTTGTATTCTCGTTTCTGGCATAAGTTTTTGTATGACTGCAAACTTGTTCCTACTTCTGAACCCTACAAAAAACGGATCTCTCACGGAATGGTTTTGGCAGAGGACGGACGGAAAATGTCAAAATCGTTTGGCAATGTGATCAATCCCGATGAAATCGTAAAAGAACACGGGGCTGATACGCTCAGAATGTATGAAATGTTTATGGGACCCTTTGATCAAGCAATTGCATGGGATTCGGGAGCACTTATGGGAATGCGGAGATTTCTCGAACGTATCTGGAAATTTTTTCAGGAAACAAAGTTTGTAGAAGTCTGTCCAACAGATGATTTCAGACGCGTACTTAATCAGTCGATTAAAAAAGTCACCGATGACCTCAATCAATTCAAATTCAACACCGCGATTTCGCAACTCATGATTCTGATGAATGCCGTGCCAAAAGAAAAAGAATGTTCCATCCATGTCGCAAAAAAGATTTGTTTGATTCTTGCTCCCTTTGCCCCTCACATGGCAGAAGAACTTTGGGGTATGCTCGGACACGACACGTCGCTTGCGTATGAGAAGTGGCCTGAAGTAAATCCAAAGTTTCTGATCGAAGACACCGTCACGTATGCGGTGCAGATCAATGGAAAACTTCGAGCAGACTTCCAAACTCCTCGCGAAATGGGCAAAGACGAAGTCATCGCCCTCGCCAAAGAGCAAGACAAAGTGAGGAAATACCTAGACGGAGGAAAAATCGTCAAAGAAATCTTCGTGCTAGGGAAAATTGTGGGGTTTGTGGTGAAATAGTAGTGATTAGTTTTTAGAACTTAGAACTTAGAAAATTTTTTTTGTCATCCTGAATTTATTTCAGGATCTCAGAGATGCTGAAACGAGTTCAGCATGACAAAGAGAAGGGAAATCTTTTAGTCGTTCCGAAGAGTACCTGGTTCATGACTTTTTGTTTTCCTAACAAGGGGTTTAAACCCCTTGTTAGAGGTGAAAAGGGGAGGCTTATCTCTAACAATGGAGCATGCTCCCTTGTTAGGTTGTGAGGTGTATACTGGGGGTATACACTTTTCTCTTGCATCCCCTCCCCAGCGTGGGAGGGGAATGAGGGGAGGGGGAAATAAAATCCCCCCCACCTGTAATCCTCCCCCACAAAGTGGGGAGGATGTAAATACAGAGAATGACAAAACCTCTAAAAACAGCTACGCTTTCGCTCGATGAAACTCTCTATTATCATTCCGACGGTAGGACGTGAGACACTTGCAGAAGTTTTGCAGGGAATTCGTGCCTGCGACGGGTTTGAAGAGATTAAACCCGAGGTAATAGTAGTCTTTGATGGCGTAGGGACATGCCATGGCATGTCCCTACCGAAGATAAAAATTTTAGAAACAGGAAAAGCGTCTGGCGCTTCGGTAGCCCGAAACATCGGCATCGAAAATGCCACCGGAGACGTCATCGCATTTCTGGGTGACGATACGATCCCGACCAAAAATTGGCTTCGTGAGATATATAATTTCCATACTCAACACGCAGATGAAAATGTCGTCCTCCTCGGAAAAGTCTCGTGGACAGAAAAATTATCAAAAGATTCTTTTCATCAATGGCTTCTGAACCATGCCCAATTTGACTACAAAAATATAAAGAAGCACGGTCCCACATGGCGGCATTTTTATACTTCCAATATTTCGCTCAAGAAATCCTTTATCGGGAAAACAAAATTCCCAGAAGACTTCGAAGGATGGGGATTTGAGGACATTGCGTTTGGCTATGAATTGGCGCAAAAAGATATGTGGATGTGGTATGACGAGAAATGCGAAGTGCTTCATGATCATGAGCAAACGCTTGAACAGGTCATCAAAAATACTCGCAATGCCCGAAAAAATGCAGAAAAATTTGAGAAAAAATATGACATGAAAATTCTCCCGCGAGGAGGGAAGTTGTGGCTTTTAAAATTTGCTCTCTTTCTGACACTCTTTTTCGCTCCATTCTCAAAAAAACTTCGTTGGTGGCGAGCATGGAAAAAAGCATGGATTTGATTTGAAATACATCGAAAATTTATCTAGAAAGAGCATATGCCAGAGGAGAAAAAATTTCCGGAAACAGTTACTCCTTTTGAACATTTGTCTGCCGATGAGGATGAAACATCGGAAGCCTTAACTTGGACAGAGGAAGACGAAGCATTTCTTCGGACATTAGAGGAAATGCTGGCTGTTCACAGAGAAACGACACAGGTTCGGGAATCTACATGGAAGGTTGTAACATTTTCTGACGGAGTAGTGAAAGAAGTTTCTTTAGGAGGTAATATTCCCTTGCATACATCTTCTGAGTATAGAAAAAAGCTCGGTGCATACCCGTTAGAGGAGTTGCTGAAACAGCTTCGATTTTTACGGAATTATGAAAACTGTGGAGAGGATTTGTCAAAATTTGATCCAGAATTTTTATCCGCTTTGGTAGCTGAATTAAGGGAAAGACTTATAGACGGGGACGAACCATTTCCCCCAGCTTCTTAAAACTCCCGTCTCTCGCACATAGCACGGCTCAGCGTCCCTAAGTCGAGATAATCCAAGTCTCCACCAGACGGAATTCCCCGTGCAAGGCGCGAGATGCGACCGGTAAAAATATTTTGGAGTTCGCGGACAATATACATGGCGGTGGCATCAGATTCAGTGGTGCCAGAGGTTGCCAGAATTATTTCTTCGATGATCGGAGTGTTCTTCACGCGTTGTAATAAAGAAGCAACACGGATATCTTCCGCTTGAACCTTATTGAGAGGAGAAATGACTCCGTGCAAGACATGATAATATCCTTTGAATTCATGTGTTCGTTCAAGCGCTACCAAGTCGAGAGGGGATTCTACTACGCAGAGCAGTTTCTTGTCTCGAGAAGCATTGTCGCATATTGAGCATATTCGGGATTGGGAAGAAGGTGTATTTTTTTGTTCGCAAAAATGATGACATATTTCACATTCATAAATGCCACTTCGAAGGTTCCCGATATGCGTGGAAATTTTCTGGTCAAGCCCCGATTCGTTTTTGAGTAACGAAAAAATCAATCGTTCCGCGCTTCGGGAGCCAATGCCGGGGAGGTCGGAAAGAGATTCGATAGCATCGGTGATGGGTTTGGGGAGGGACATTGCTTTAATTACGAATTAAAAATGACGAATTACGAATTATTATAAATATTGCCCTTGGTAGTGATTTGAATTTTGGCGATAATTTTTAGCAGTTCTTCAATATCATCTAACAAAGTTTTGCTTTCATCAACAGTGAGTATGTGAGAGTCTTTTAAAAGGAGTAACCAGTATTTTGTTTCACGCGCTTCTTTGTAAGCGATTGAAATTTTAGAAAAAAAATCTTTTTTTGATTGCGCTCCGATGGCTTCCTCAATATTTGCTCCAATAGAAGTTCCACAGCGAAGAACTTGTTTTGCCAAAACAAACTCTTTTTTTGTTTCTGAAAGAAATTTATAGAGTTTTATAATTCTCAAAGAGAATTGATAACTTTTTTGCCGAATTATGTTTTTCGCTTCTCTTTTTTCATTCGTCATTTGGCATTCGTAATTTGTAATTGGGTCATTTATGACCAAGAAAATCTTCCGTTGTATCCAGCGCAGTTGGTGCGCCAAGAAGTTTGTCCATGTGGGGAAGCATTTTTTCGATAGAAATTTCTTCCGTTTTTCCGCTTTTCATATCTCGCACCAGAAGCTTTTTCTTTTTTACCTCCAAATCTCCCACTAAAATCGTGTAGGGGACACCGAATTTTTGCGCGCGAAGAAGCTGTTCCTGCATGGAGGCTTTTCCTAGAACTCCTACCGCATGGTATCCATGTTCTCGTAATTGGATGAGAAGTGGCAAGGCGGCTTTTTTTGCCATTGATCCGCCTGTTGCGGCAACAAAAATATGCAAATCATCTTTGTGAGGAACATCGAGATTATTGCGTTTCATGAGATCAATAATGCGTTCTACTCCTCCGGAAAATCCGGCTCCGCCCAGATCAGGACCTCCCATTTTTTCAATGAGACCATCATAGCGACCACCAGTGATAATTTTATTGGGCTTCTTTTTTTCCGAGAATTCAAAGATCGTATGGGCAGAGTATTCAATAGGGCGTACAAGTGTCGGATCAATGCTATACTTGATCCCGAATGAGTTTATATGCGCGAGTGTTTCATCAAAGAATTTTTGTGATTCGGGAGAGAGGAATTCAGTAATCTTGGGAGCCATTTTTACCAAAATTGCTTCGTCCTCATTTTGGGGGTTGAGGAGAGAAAGGTATTTTTTGTTTTCTAAATTTTCCTGAGAAGCGGGAGTGAGACTTCTTTCTTTTCCGGCATAAAAATTTGCCAACGCTTCGATGTATTTTTCTCGATCTTCTACTGATCCGATAGTATTGATTTTGAGTTCGCACAATTCTCGAATACGCAAATCGGATAAAATTCGGTGCCCTAAATAAATTAATTGCGCATCAATAGAAGGATCTGATTCTCCCAAAATTTCTGCCCCGAATTGCCAAAACGATCGTTGAGTATTTGATTTCGGAAGTCCAAAACGAAAACAGTGTCCTACATAATACAACTCAACAGGGAGCGCTAATTTATGCATTTCATGCTCTATGAAGGATCGCGTGATTCCGGCTGTCATTTCCGGACGCAAGGAAAACCGTCGGTTGTGGCGATCGGTGAAATTATAGAGTTCACGCTGAATGATTTTGGAAGACATTCCGAGTGCTTTTTCGAACATTCCCGATTCTTCGAATGCGGGAACGGAAATTCGTCGGAATCCGGATTGACGAAATCGATGACGAATGACTTTTTTTAAAAACGTAAAAAAATCATGATCCTCTGGAAGGAAGTCATAGGTTCCCGTGGGAGCTTTGAATGTTTTGGACATGAGGGGGGAGGGGAGTATTTAGTATTGAGTATTCAGTACTTAGTATGGGGAAATTTTAAAAAATGAGGTTATTTAAAAAATTATAAAATTTCCTCTTTCCGCTATTTCTGTGACAAAAGTATTCTTTCTACTGCCAAAGCGCAATTTTTGGGATCGAGAATCGTTAGTACCGGTGTGCGAGAAGGCATTCTCAGTGTCGAATGGATGTCGATCATATATTCTTCCAAAGATTTTAAAGGAGGGCAGGCAATCACAATGTTTTGTGAATTTCCTGCTAAAAATCCTGATAGTGCGTTGGAGCGTCCCGCAATAGCTATAAATATGGTTTTCTCATTTCCTCCATACTTCTTTATGACTTCGAGTCCCTTTTCCGCTTCTTTGTGAGCGGAAGCGGCGATTAAGGCTACATCATATTGTTTTTCTTCCAACGGAGTTTTTATCTGTTCTGCAAATGGAAAGTCGCTTTCGGAACCGCATACGATTACTACGTGAGGAGCCATAGTCGGAAAGAAGTAAAAAAGTGTGCCGATTTTACAAAAAATTTGTTTCGGTGTAAAACGTTTCTGTACTTCTTTTTTCAACCATGAAAGGATTTCTTAAATTTCTGTTTTCGGTCACTATCGGGCTTGTGTATGGACTTTTCTTTGCGCAAAAGCCAGGGAAGAAGCTTCGGCAGGAGTTAAAAAAATCAAAAACGATTGGAAAAGATCTTTTGGATGAGTTAAAGAAAATGGATAAAGAATCCAGAGAAGCGGTAATTGAATGGGCGAAAAACTCAAAAGAATTGCAAGAAGCACTGGAAAAAGGGAAAGACCATCTTGATGCGTTTGTGGAAAAAGCCAAACAGCTCGGATCGGACGCTTCGGAAATGGCGCAAAAGGAATTTAAGCAAGTATCAAAAAGTGCGCAGAAAGCCGCTAGTGATTTAGGGAAGACCGCTCTTTCGCAAGGACGAACATTCAAAAATGAATTGGAAAAAAAGGTGCGTGATAAAACAACGGCAAAACCAAAAGCAAAAACAACCCCGAAGACGAAAAAATCACTGGTTCGTTCGAAAAAAAGCTCTCCTAAAAAGTAATTACGCTCTCTCTTTCAAGCTTTCTGACTTTCTAACTATTTTTATTATTTGAGCTTTTTTCTAATTTCGCTATAAACTCCTTACAAAATAATACACATACATGCGTGAAATTGACGAATATCTGGAGAAAAAAGGAGCCAAGTATTTTGTGACACTCACAATGATTTTTTACGTTGTGGGGACGGCTATTTTTAATATTTATTTGCGGTCGCTGGGCATTTCTGAGTTTGATCTTTTGAAGCTTCGATACGTGTTCATCGGTTTTACATTTGTCCTTTTGTCGAGTGTATTGCCGATATTGTTTTTACTCATCCGCAAATGGCTCAATTCAAGAAAAGTGAAAAAACCAACAAAAAGAGCGCATGAACTTTTTAAAAAACGATTCGATTTGATTCTTTGGATTGCTTTTGTGCCATGGATGGTAGTGTATTCGCTTTATATTTTCCCTCTTATTCCTTCCGGGTTTGGAGGGTCAAAACCTGTATTGGCGCGTCTTATTGGACAAATCGATGATATCCAAGGGATTAATGAGCTTATCGCGTTTGAGACAGGTGTTCCTGTTGAGAAACTTCCGTTTGAACGAGCGACAGAAAGTTCAGAACTAGCGGTGGGAGCAAATGTTATGATTTTGGATCGAAATACGGATAGAATTTTCTTACTTTTGACAAAGGATTTGTACTTGAGTTCAACTTCGAATTTGGCGAAAAGTTTGATTGAGTCCGGTGGAGCAAAGAATGTGGATACGTCGGCAACAAAGAATTTTCAAGTGAAACCGCTTATTGTGAGTGCGGGAAAAATAGAAGGAATTACTCTTTCTCTTTACGAACCGCCGGAATTTTTAACAGCGGAAGATATAGAGGTTGCGGCTTCTGCGCTTGCTGCCAGCAGTGGAGATCAGCAAAAAGCGCAATTGGTTTCTGACTTCATTTCCCAAAAAGCACCGGAAGCGGCACCCAAAGTTATGGCGGTTGTACAACAACAGATACAAAAGACACAAGCGAAACCGCCTTCTTCTGACAACAAACCAAGTACAACACCTCCCGCCACTGAACCATCGGAGACAGAAAATGGAGATTCTGAAAATATAGACACAGAAGATACTTCGGAAGAAGATTCTACGAGAGAACTGGTGCGGGCATTTGAGCAAATTTTCGATACGGAGTTTTTACGATTTCGATCGGAGATATTTGGTCAGGCGAGCCGTTTGTGCGATACGGAAAGGCGGAGCAGTCCCAATATGAGCGCGCGCATAGAGTTGGCAAAAATTATTTCCGGAAGATTCTTAACGAATTTTCCCGAAGCGTGGAAGGAGCTAGCTGATGCTAATTATCTGGTTGATGGACAGAGGGAAGATGATTACTCTTGTACATTGGTACGGTTATTTCAGGGGGCGGAAAATGCGGAAACAGTTGTTCGGCGATTTAATGAAACACAACCTCCCAAAGGTCCTGATTTTGACGAGGTGAGACAAGGTGCATTAGAGCTTTTTAATAAATCTTCCCAGGTGAATACGGCGGCTGATAGAAAATATATGAGTCAAGTGCTTATCCGGCATTTTAACCAAAAGGCTCGTACAGAAAACCTTTTCTGGAACAGTCCGAAATATATGTATGATGGAAAAGATGATGAGGCTTATTTTGAAAATATGGATACAGCTTTGAATGAGGCAACTTCCTGGGAGGACTTTCGGGATAGACTGACTGAATTCCAGATAGAATTGGAGATACAAATAGATTCTTCGTCAGAAGAGGGAGAGACGTCATTGCCAGACGAGGAACCAGAAACACCTCCATCGGAAGAAGAACCACCGGAGGAGGAAGCAACACCTCCTGAAGAGGAACCGACTCCAGAGGAAGAAACACCACCTGCTGAAGAGCCTGAAGAGGAACCGGCTACAGAGGAAGAAGTACCACCCGCTGAGGAGCCTGAAGAGGAAACACCACCTGCGGAAGAAGAGCCTCCAGCGGAATAAATGTATTGACAATGTCACTACATTGTAGTGACAAATGCAGAATGGAGAATAAAAATTCCCCCCTCTTAATTCAAGAGGGGGTTAGGGGGTGTTATTTAAATAATAGAAAATCTCGTCACTTACTGCCTCAATTTGATATGTAATTTCGTTATTCCAAAAACGTAGTACGGTAATTCCATGTTCTTTGAGAAAAAATGTTCTCTTTTTATCATACTTTTCAACTTTTGGTTTGGCGTGTTGAGAGCCATCGATCTCGATTCCTAATTTCTTTTGTGGGCAATAAAAATCAAGGATGTATTTTCCGACACTGTATTGCCTAACAAATTTCTCTCCCAGTCCTCGTTTTCTTAAAATACCCCAGAGTAATTTTTCATTCTCTGTAGCGTTGTTTCTTAAATTTTTACGCAGAGCTTTTAATTTGGGATTATTAAAAATAAAGTTCGCCATAGAAAACTTTTAACACCCCTGAAAATTTTTTCAAAATTTTCTTTCCCCTCTTATCTAAGAGGGGAGAATAGGGACATGACAAAAACAATTTTTTCACTACAATTTTGGCATGAAAAAGGTTTTGGTAACCGGAGGTGCTGGTTTCATTGGGTCAAACCAACGCTTGTTTTTCGGTGAATCTGCGAAGCTGACGAGTCGGAAAACTAGTTGTCCTGAACTTGATTCAGGATCTATTTATGGACTATAAAGAATGAAAAAAAGAATACTTGTAACCGGAGGCGCAGGGTTTATAGGGTCGAACTTCTGCAACCTCAACAAAGCTATATTCGATATCACCGCTTTGGATAATTTATTTTTGGGTGATTCGGAGAATTTAGATTCGAAAATAAAGTTTGTGCAGGGAGATGCATGCAAGTTATCTGACCTTGAGAAGTGTGGTCAAGAATTTGATTATGTTCTTCATCTAGCAGGAACCAGTTCCGCTCCTATGTTTATGGGGGATGGATTTGTGAAGGGATATGTAAATTCTGTGGAAAGTTTTTGTCAGACGCTTGAATTTGCGAGAAAAGCTGGCGCGAAAAAATTTCTCTATGCCTCGACTTCATCGCTCTATGGCAATAACCCCATGCCACTTGTCGAAACGCAGAATGTCATTCCGCCCAATCACTATGCCGTGACAAAGTTCTGTTATGAGCACTGTGCGCGGTGTTACACCCAAGTGTATCCGGAAATTGAAACGATTGGATTTCGTTTTATGTCGGTCTACGGACCCAACGAAGAAGCGAAAGGACAATACGCGAATATGATTTCTCAGTTTGTCTGGGATATTGCGCGTGACTGCTCTCCGATTATTTACGGTGACGGGGAACAGTTTCGCGATTTTACCAATGTCAGAGATGTTGTGGCAGGGATTACTTTAGCTATTGAAACTGAAAAGAAACTGGGCAGTGAGGTATTTAACATTGGCACCGGAGCGACGTGTTCATTTAATGAAATTTTGCGTCATATCAATGCCGCCTTTGGAAAAAATATTGAAGCCACCTACATTCCAAATCCAGTAAAAGAAGGGTATGTGAAGGGACAACACGCAGATATTTCTAAAATTTCTCAGATACTTGGGTATAAGCCGACAGTGGATTTAGAGCAGGGGATTCGGCATCAGGTGAAAAATTTGAAGAGAGAAAGAATTCGGGAAACGAGCTCGGATGTGATGAGAAGAGGGAAATAAAATAAAAAAAATAGTCTTTCTGACCTGGCGTAGGTGGGGGGAAAAATCTTCTTTATAGTGAATTATTTCGAACCTGTCCGCCGTGGCGGAGATCCTTCCTCTTCGCTTCGCTTAGAGTCAGGATGACAAAGAAGGGGGGGCGATGGGATACTTTTGAATCCGACGGGACTTCCTTACGTTTTCTCCAAAAGAGAAAACGACGAAAAAACATTCCAAGCCGTTCATCCACTGCTTTGCAATGTCTTCACGGGGAATGATTGAACCCGGCGCGGGTTCTTATTCTCATTCATCGGTTTCATTGAATATTTCCCCTCCCCATTGTGGGAGGGGATTGAGGGGAGGGGGAGAAAGCGATGGGACATTCTCACATTCTCATCTCCTGTCAGCTTCGCTGACGAGATAAAAAAATGGGGGCGGGACCGACAGAAAACTCCTTATGCCTTTGCTTCGCAGTA
>JAIPGU010000009.1 GCA_021735575.1 Candidatus Altimarinota bacterium
ATATTTGCATTCCGAGAGGATCTAGTCCTTTGACAACTTTGTCTCTCCTCCTCCTTCCCATTATACTTCTCTTGTCCCTTTCTCAAGGAACTCTCCCTTTATATGACAATGTGTGTCATTTTATATTTGGTTAGCTATAACATTTAAAATTTAACCTTTACCCCGTGAAATAATTCCGCCTTTGGCGGAATTCCTGCAAAGCAGGATTTCATGGGGTGAACATTGAAGTGTATACTCCCAGTATACACTTCAATCAAAAACTTGTTGTTTTATTTTCTTCTTATTACAATATTCAAAACGTAATAAATACACATGGAAACAAAAGACCGAGCAAACCTCACCGTTTCTTCCATTTTCTCCCGTTTTCTTATCGGGTTTGCTTCCGGATTTATCGGAAGCATTGTACTAGGGATCGTTCTCTTCTTCAGTTGGAGCGTCGTTGGTGATATTCTTTCCCCAAGCGATGTCTCTCCAACAGAATTTGGTATTACCATCGGTTCTCAAACACATCCGCTTTTTCTGAGTATCATTACGCTTGGTGTCTTTTTGGCAGCGTTAGTGGGGAATATAGCCTATGCTCTCTTGAGCACTATCATAGAAGAAAAGTACACACAGAGATCGACGGTCATCACGCATATTTTCTTTGGAAACTTAGTTATTCTGCTTTTAATTCTTCCAGTATATTTAACTTCTAGTCGTGCGTTTGGACCGACCGGCATTGCTCTCAGTAGTATATTGCATCTTATTGTAACCGCCTTTCTCACTTTTCTGGTACTTGAAATTCTTCATCAATCGAAATATCTTCTCGTCAACACATACGGAATTATCCTAGGAATTCTTTTGTTCTTCTTTCTTGGCGGCATCCTCGTTGGACAAAGCAACGGCACACTCGTACTCATTCTCAGTCTTCCTCTGCTTTTGGGGATGATAGCTCTTGGAAATCGGGCAGTGGAAGTCTTTTATTCGTGGATGTACGAAAACTACGGAAGAGATTTTCTCAACACCGACACGAAATTCGGATCAGACTACGGTGAAAAAGAAGATCCTTCTCAAGACTTCGACGTATAAGGAAGAAAGCCCCTAGACCACAGAAGTCCCTTTTGCAAGACTCTCTTATTCTTCCGTCTCAGCGCTCTCTACTACTCCTTCTGACGGAGTGGCTTCAGCCTGTTTTTGCAAACAAGCGGAATTCAAAAGACTGATTCGTTCTCCTCCTGCCGAAAACACAACAGGCTGACACTTCTTTGCCAATTCCATAGACTGCATAACAGCATTTTTCACCCCCTCGCTTCTCCCCGCCTGATACACACGCAAGAGCACTCCATTCCAAAGGCTATTCCCTACGTAAACAAGTGAAAAAAGAATCCAGAGAACGAGAATTACTTTTCCGATAGACCATTCAGCGAGTCGTATTGGGTTTTTCATGTGAGAAAGGAGGTTAAAAAATCGTCCTCTATTGTAAGAAATTCTGCTTTACTTCGCAAGAATTTTGGTTTGCTTTTTTGCTCTGTTTGTGTTCAAAAATACGACTCGCCACGCTGTCATAATGGGGAATTTTTTTATTGCGAAGAGTGTATCAGATTTTCTATAAAAAAAGTTCAAAAAAACTTTGCGTCCCTCCGAAAAGTTGTTAGAATTCTCTCCGAGTTCGCCCTGACGGGCATTTCTCACTCTTTATCTCACTCATAATTCTCAACAGAAAATGAAAAAAACATCTTTTCTTTCACTTATACTCGCTCTCCCATTTGGAGTTGTATCAAACGTTGTCGCTTATCAAGAAACATTAAAAACAGTTCCAGGAACAGTTCAGCATGAAATATCCAACCAAGCAAAGTTGAATGAGGCGATTCAACGACGTTGGAGTTTATTTCAGAGAAAACACGTGGAACGAAATACCGTGGAAAAAACAATTCCCTATCGAGATGCTATTCACGACCTCTCTCTTCAAGAAAACAATGTTCCCCGCAATCCGAATATTATGGAACGAAGTGGCGCACTTCGCACCATTCCAGAATACGATGATCGCAGACCAACCAGCAATCCTTCCACCTCAGTCCCTGCGAATGCAACCTCAGTCCTCCGAAATAGACTGATCGATTATTACGTCGAAGGAGGTGATGCAGGAACGGAGATGCTCAGAAATCGGGGGATCAAGAGTTCTCAATACGTAGTTCCCGTTCCGACAGCACCTCGATGGGCAACGGCTGATCCTGAAACTTTGAGCACTGTTCGCGCTGTGCAGAGAGCACTGTACACTCCACCTTCCGTTGGAGCTGGACAACAGCTCATGAGAACTGCCCGAAAAGGAGATTACTATCGTAACTTTTGGAGTCCTTATATGCCTATGGATGAAGAAATCGAAGAACAAAATGGTGGATTCTTTAGCACTGAGGCGGAATAAGAGCGGACTTCTCAGAGCAGGCGAGACTACAAGATCACAAGTTAAAGGCGCGACATGTCGCGCCTTTTTATAAATTCTATTATACTGTCTTTGATGCAAGAGATATACAAAATAGATAAATCGTACGAATGGAACTACGAACACGGACCCACCTTTGAAGGAGAAATTTCTGCGCGTCCGGAAATACAAAAGAAAACAAAACTCTGGGATTTTGAACTCAATTCTCCGATCGGCATCCCTGCCGGTCCATTGCTTAACTCCCGATGGATAGAATTATATGGGAAACTCGGATTTGATATTCCGGTGTACAAAACGGTGCGAACCGTTGAATGGAAATCGCATCCCGAACCAAACTGCGTATACGTTGACATGCAAAGTCAACTAACCGAAAAAGATGTCGGAGGAGAAGCAAAAGTTCTTTTGCACGCTCCCAAAAAACCGGAAGACATCACTATCACAAACTCTTTCGGCGTCCCCTCTCAAGCTCCCACCGTTTGGATGCCTGACATTGGGAAAGCCAATAACGCACTTTCGGATGGACAAGTGATGATCGTTTCCATCATGGGAACTCCGGATGTTGGACGAGAACTTCCTGACGATTATGGACGCTGCGCCAAAATGGCGGTAGAAGCCGGCGCCAAGATTATCGAAGCCAACTACTCCTGCCCTAATGTCTGCACGGGAGAAGGGATGCTTTTTCGAGATGCAGAAACGTCGAGCCAGATTTCCAAAAAAATACGAGAAGCTATCGGCCCCAGTGTGCCTTTTTTGATTAAAATGGGACTGCTCCCTCCCGATAAACTCGAAGAAGTCGTACGAACCAATCTCCCATATGTAGATGGGTTTGCAGGAATCAACACCGTCGCGATGAATGTCCGAAAACCCGACGGCTCCCCTGCCCTTCCTCCAGGAAAGGAACGACTCCGAACGGGACTCTGCGGCCACGCGATCCATAGTGCCGGAAGTCACTTCACGCAGAATCTTTTTCATATAAAAAAGAAACTTGGGGCTGATTTTGTCATCTGCGGTGTCGGTGGCATGATGACGGCAGAAGATTTACACGGGAGACTTCAAAATGGCGCTGATATTGTCATGAGTGCCACTGTCGCCATGTGGGATCCTTTTCTTGCACAGAAATTTCACGAACTCATAAATCCCTCCTCTTATACCAGAATGCAATAATCCCGACGAGTCGGGATTATGAAAAAACAAAGTTTTTTCAGCTTCGTAAGAAGCGCAATAGACGTCATACGAAATTTGCGAAATCGTAGATTTCTAAGCAAATGAGTATAAAGGTAAGAGGGGGTTAGGGGGTGTTATTGATAAAGCAAATTTTTTCGTAACCCCTCTCTAACTCTCCCCTTAATCCTAATGGGAGAGAATAAATGTATACTGGGAGTATACATTTTTTAATGACTAATATTTGATTTTTAGGCAGGTGTAACAAAAAAGGTTGGTAAAAAAGCACTTTAAGATAGTCTCAGAAAAGGATAAGATAGTATTTTTTACAATGAATTATAAAAAACACCGTCTTCCTGAGTATTTTGCGAAGCAAAATGCGAAGGATCTTCCGAATAAGAATTCTTATAGTTGATTAAAAATAAAATGACATAAAAATATCTGTCATTGCGACCTTTCGGCCACGAGCTCAAGGCCGAGTGGGGAACGTAGCGACGAAGCAATCTCTTGCAGGATAATGAGATTGCCACGCTCCCCATTCGGCTACGCTCAGGGGCGCTCGCAATGACAAGGGGAGTGGAATTTTTATGCCATTTTATGTAGAAATAGCTATATAATGAAGATTCTTCGTCCCCTTCGGCAAGCTCAGTGTCCTCAGAAAGACGAATTTTTTTTCTAAATCAGACCCCAGAAAACTTACACCTGCCACAAAGATTGTGTAATTTTATTTTTGGTTGGCTATATAAAAATACAAAAAATATTCCCCGTAGGGACGTAGCATTGCTACGTTCCTACTATTCATTCTCTTCTTGTTTCCCAAACACTTCTCTCGGCTTCGCTCCTCGCGCAGGTCCGACAATGTTACGAGACTCCATTTGGTCGAGCAGTCTCGCCGCTCTGGCATATCCTATTTCTAACCGCCGTTGCAAAAAACTAGCTGATGCTTTGCCCGTCTCGATAACAATACTAACCGCTTCGGAAAACAGATCGTCCAATGCGTCATCTTCCACTGGTTTTGTACCGGCGGTCAGGACTCCACCACGCGCCATTCCTTCGATGGATTGAGACGTAATTTCGTCGTTGGACACCATTTCCGGGAATTGAAGTTTAATATGATTGGTAATACGTTCCACTTCCTCATTTGAAATAAATATCCCTTGTATACGCGTAATTGATCCCGTATTTCCATCCAAGCTCAGCATGTCTCCAAATCCCAATAAATCTTCAGCGCCAATTCCATCGAGAATCGTTCGAGAATCAATTCCGGAAGACACTTTAAAAGCAATACGAGAAGCAAGATTTGCTTTTATGAGTCCCGTAACCACATCGACAGACGGTCGTTGGGTCGCAACAATCAGATGCATTCCGACTGCACGCGCCATTTGAGCAATACGGCAAATAGCGGCTTCCACATCTTTCCCCGCCACCATCATAAGATCGGCAAGTTCATCTATCACAATCACCACAAAAGGTTCTGGCGCGTCTTTGCGTTTTTCATTGTATTCAGTGATATTTCGGCAACGCGCTTCGGAAAACATTTTATACCGCCTATTCATCTCGGCAACAGCCCAAGCTAAAGCACTCACACATTTTTCAGGATCCACAATAACCGGCGTGAGCAAATGAGGCAGGTGATTATAAAGCGAAAGTTCAACACGTTTCGGATCCACAAGAATCATCTTGAGTTTATCAGGCGGATTCTGCCACAGAAGCGAACATAAAAATGCGTTCATGGCGACCGATTTCCCTGATCCGGTTTTCCCAGCAATGAGCAAATGGGGCATGCGCGCCAAATCAGCAACCATTGGTTTCCCTGCCACATCCCGTCCCAGCGCCAACCTCAACCGTGACGATTCGATTCTCCATGCTTCCGATTCCAAAATCTCTCGCATACCAACATTGGATCGGTCTTTGTTAGGGATTTCTATCCCCACCAAAGATTGCCCGCGAATCGGTGCTTCGATACGGATATTCTTGGCAGCAAGCGCCAATGCCAAATCGCTTTTGAGAGCTGTTATTTTGGTAAGCTTGATACCAGGAGCTGGCTGGAGTGTGAATTGCGTAACAGTCGGTCCTACGTGCACCGAACGCATACTAACGTCGATGCCAAATTGCTCCAGTTTTTCTCGTATAACTTCCGCTTTTTCTCTCAAAGCTGTTTCGTCTACCACAATAGTGGCAGTATTGTCTTTCAAAAGATCAATCGGCGGAGGTTCCCATACCCCTTCTAGTTTTCTATTTTTGGCTTCTGTAAACTCATCTGCTTCTTTGAGATTGATCGTGTTCGCCTCCGCTTTCCCATTCTTGAGAGAATCAATAATTTCTAATTCATTTGCAAACTCTTTGTGAGATGGAGCTTTATCCTCCGTTTTCGAGGTATCTTTCGATTTCTGTTTGGAATCGGGAATCTGTTTTGAAAAAAATTCAGAAAAGCGAATACCGAATCCAAGCACCATGGAAATCCAAAGCCCCCCCAAAAGAATAACAGCTGTAACAGTCGTACCGAGAAACTCGCGCGGAAAGAATCCGATAGCAAATCCGATTGCTCCACCGTAATTTCTGGCAAGTGCCAAAGAGTCCGAGTGGGGAACAAATAGATTCACCAATCCCAGTAATGCTGTAAAGAAGACAAGCAAAAACAGTATTCTCAAGGGAGGAAAATTCATGTCTCGCTTCAAAAGCATAGCTATCCCGATACCGAACAGTCCCATAGGAACCCCCCACGCTCCTATCCCGAACATCTGCCGAAACACATGATACAGACCGATGGAAAATTCGGTATCACTCCAGAATATGGCAACGAGTGCCAGAGAAAAAGCGATCCATCCTCCTCCCCATATTTCTCGCCGCAAATGTTCGTTCAAAAACTCATCCCATTTCTGATTGTGTTCTTTTTTTCGTTCTATATTTTTCGCCGCTTTCTCTTTTGCTCTCGCGCGCATTTCTCTTTCTCTCTCTTTTCGTTCTTCCGCCAATTTCATTTTCCGCGCCATTTTTTCCGCCTCTCTTTTGAGAACCGAAGCGGGAATCTTTACACTGGGACGTTTCTTTTTTGATCCAAACATCGGAAGGTATTATAAAAGATAATCCCGAATCCACAATGGATATGCTAAAAATTGCCCCATATCTCAGTCCGAGGAGATTCGCTTCCTCCATCTATTCCCCTACATTTATCGGCGTATAAACAATAGTAATACTCGTCGTTGCTTTTTTCCCATCTGGACCAAATGCTGTAATTTCATACACATTTTCCCCTTGTTTCATATTGTTATAATTTGCATTCGCGATATAAGAAAACTCCGTCTGTCCCGGTTGAAATTTTTGCAAACGAAATCCGTTCACATCCACCGCGTTCGTACGCGGATCAACGATTCCCAAAATAGTTACTACTTCACTGGATGTCTGGTACGGTTCGCCAGACACGATAACCGCCGGACGTGTTATCACCGGAGCTTGAAAAACATCTCCCGAGGGTTCTTCCGAATTTCCCATGGAAGGAACCGTTTCCTGGGTTTCTCCTTCATAAAAAACGGTGATTTCTGTCGGAACAGAACGAGAACCATCTCGCTTAACAGCCACAATGGAAAACTTATTTTCCCCTCCCACGAGCGTTCCAAATTTCGTAGCCGCGAAATAGACCCATTTTCTATCTCCCGGCTGAAAACGAGTTAAAGTATATCCATTCACAACAATTTGTGCCGCTTCAAGCGGAGCTGTTCCTTCTATGCGAAGTGCATCTTGGCTAGCGGGAATACGTGTTCCATCTGCTGGAGTCAAAATACGGGGCGGTTCTAAATCTGAAGAAACAGGCTCACTCGATTCAATGGGTCGAGATGAAGGAGCTGTCAACTCGATTCTCCTCCTAATTTGTGCCGCTTCTTGCGGAAAAAATCGTTCCAAATTCCCCAGATGCCATTCTGATTCTATAAATTCGGCATCAATAATCCCGAGTACATCCGCCCCTTCTCGCATTTGTTCCAACGATGCGGGAGACACAACTAATTTCTGTCCAACCCCCACTTGTATATTTTTCTTTTGTTCTATCTCCAAAATATCTGCATCAACATTCCCTTTTATGAGTTGCAAAGAATCTTGAACCGCATTGGTAGACAGATCAAAAATAGTTCCGCGCACATGAACTCTGAGACGAGATGTTTCCACCACGAAACTGGAATCTGATCCCATTTTAAAACTATCATCCAACACTCTCGCCCACATACGCCCTGAACGAAGCACGAGTGTTACATATTTTTTGCCAGAACTTTTCTCTTCCAACCGCTGTAAAAAAAGCTCCGAATTTTCGTCCAAAAAAATCATATTTCCTCCCAAAAATTCCAAAGAAATACGAGAAGCGGGAGCCGTACGAAGCGAATCTCCCTCCAAAAATTTCTGCTCAGAGTACACAGGAGTCCATGCATCACTTTCAATCAGGGTAAATTCTGCACGGCCTTTCAAAATTTGAATCTCTGCCGCAGTGCTTTCTGATCGGACATCCGAAAAAAGAAGGGAAAAGAAACGAACTCCGAGCCATAACACAAATCCAAGGGCGACCAAAAACGTAATCAAAGGAATATAATTTTTTCTCCTCCTTCTCCGAATAAATGTCTGTTTTCGACGACGACGAGTCAATCTCATTTCAAAATATATTGTCGAAGAAAATGTGAAATTTATCAAGGGGAATTCGTTCTAAGCTCTCAGTTCTAAGTTTTATCCTCTCATCTTTCTCTTCTATTCAGAGTCCGAATTTTGTAAAGTCCGGACTCTATTGCAAATCTTTTTTTTCTGAAAATCACCCGCCTTCGGGAGACGTCATCTATGGATAGATGACTAGCAAAAAAACCACTCATCTCCCCATACATAATACATAATACGTACTACGCAATACGAATTTTCTGCACCGGATATGAAAAATTCTCAAAATGACTTTTGTGAGTCGTAGTAAAAAATATTTGAGACTCATTGCAAAGATGCTCCAAATAATCCTGACGCGATTGATCGAGTTCAGAAAAAACATCATCCAAAAGCAAAATCGGAGATATCTCCAGTTTTGATTGTAAAAGATATTTCTGCGCTGCCAAAAGAGCGAGGAGAACTGTTCTTTCTTCTCCACGAGAAGCGGTAGATCTGATAGGTCTCCCTCGCAAAAAGAATGAAAAATCATCTCGATGGGGACCAATAAGAGAACGTTTCGCCGCCCCCTCTCGTTCCCCATGCATTGCAAAAAATTCCTTGACCCCTTGAATCGTTGGCTGCCACTTTTCGCATACTTCCAATCTCATCTCAATAGAATCTTTCCCCCCTGAAATCTCCGCCAACGTTTGACGAAGAATCGGATTCAGCTCTTTTAAAAGATTTTGTCGAGCGTGAAGGATGTCCGGTATGGTTTCGGCCAGAAGCGAATTCCAAGCATCAAGTTCGGTGGCACAATCCGAATAGGAAAATGATTCTCGTCGCAGGAGTGCATTCTTTTGTTTCAACGTCCGATTATTGCGAGCCAATATATCTCTGTAGGAAGGAGAAATTTGAAATAAAAAGCGATCAAAAAAACGCTGTCTTGAACGCTTGGAATCAGCAAAAAGGGAAAGATGTTCTGGAACAAAAAGAAGGGTCGGGATACATCCGAAATGAGATTTAAGGGAGATTTTTTTTCCATTTCTGGTGAAATTTCTTCCTCGCGGCTCAATTATCACTTGGAACATGTCGCCATCCACGGTACGCATCTCCAATTTTGCGGAATTTTGTCCATGAAGAATCAAATCTGTTGCCACTCGTTCTCGCCAACTTTTCCCAACGCTTAATAAAGAAATCGCTTCCAAAATATTTGTTTTCCCTCTTCCATTTCCCCCGTAAAACACGACATTCTTTTCGGAAAACTGAAAACGCGTTTTCTGGTAATTCCGAAAATCAAAGAGGGCGAGAGATTGAATCATCGTACGCACACTATACTAAAAAATTTCCCTAGGTGTAAACCGAGGGATCCTTTGGGAGGAGTTTCCAAAAGGCGGGAGGAAATTCTCCCCAAGGTCTGTGGCGGGATTTGATGAACCTCACCCCCTGAGAAGCCCTTCTGGTTCTCGCCACTCAGGCGAAAGCAATATAGCTAACCAATTGTAAAATTACACAAATGAAAGAATATTCCTTCGGTATTGTCATCTCGACCGAGTCCCGCCAAAGCGGGACGAGTGGAGAGATCTTTTTCATTTTTTAAGGGATTCCTCCGCTCCGGTCGGAATGACAAAGACTGTGCCATTTTATAATTGTTCGGCTATATCTTCGCCCAATGGGGTTTCGTAGTAAGCCGGGAAAGACAGAAATTCAAACACACATGAATACTTCACAACACGCTTTCCATCAACGCACGGTACGTTCGAAGCATTACTCCTGTGGCTCCTTTCGGGGTTATCTCGTCTCCGGATTTTCCATGAAAAGCGGTCCCTGCAATGTCAAAATGCACCCATGGTGTTTTCCCAACAAAATTCTCCAAAAACGCGCCTGCCATAGGACTTCCCGCAGAAACTCCCGCCGTCCAATTCACCAAGTCAGATACCTCCCCTTTAATTTTCTCACGAAAATAATCAGTCAGTGGCAGATCCCACACCTCCTCGTCCGCCATTTCAGCTGCTTTTTTCACTTTTGTCACCAACGAAGGAGTGTTCCCCATAATGCCGGTAATCTCGTATCCCAATGCCGCAATAACAGCTCCAGTTAAAGTCGCTGCGTCAAACATCTGAGCCGGTTTAAATTTCGTTGCCGTATAATGCAAACAATCCGCCAACACAAGTCTCCCTTCCGCGTCAGTATTGGTAATCTCGATCGTCTGTCCATTCATGGCTGTTAAAATATCACCGGGCTTAAATGCATTTCCTGATACCAAATTCTCAACCGCTCCAACAACTCCGATAATATTTCTTTTGGGACGGGCTTCCGCAACCCAACGGAAAAACCCTAATACATTTGCTGCTCCGGACATATCAGATTTCATTTCCTCAATATGCCCCGTTGGTTTCAGATTGTATCCCCCTGAATCAAAACACACTCCTTTCCCAACGAAAGCAGTCGGAGCTTCTGACTTCTTCCCTCCGTTATATTCAAATACAATCAACTGAGATTCTTCGTGCGACCCTTGTCCCACGCCGAACATACTTCCCATTTTCATCTTCTGTAAATCCTTTTCTCCCATGACTCGAACACGAACTGGTCCTTTTTTTCCAATTTTCTTCGCTTCCTCCGCCAGAATCTTTGGTGTCATCATATTCGGAGGAAGGTTGATCAAATCACGTGTAAGATTAGTCGCTTCCGCCAAAGCAATTTCCGATACTGTTTCTCCTTTGGAGGGAGGTGTTTTGGATACAATTGTCACACTTTCGGGAGAAAAAAATTCTTTCCTATCGCCAATTTTGAACTCATAATTTCCTAAAATACACCCCGAGGCAATACGCAAAGGATCGATTGTCTCCGGCACCAAGAACGCAAGTTTTTTTAATTTGAAAGATTTACTTCTCCGCACTGCCACGCCCGCCGCACGACGCACGTCATGCTTCTTTTTTCCTTTCCCCGTCCCCACTAAAAACACTTTTGAAAATTCTTTCGGCGCTGGAAACAACTGCAACACTTCTCCAAACTTTCCGGTGAAATCTCGCGAAGAATAATGATTCACAATCTGTTTCTCTAAATTTTTTGGCAAAAGCGTGGTAAAAATACGTTTATTCCACTTCTGCTCGGGGATAAAAACAAAAAGGGCTGTCGCTGAACCAAGTCGAGAAGAAAAAGAAACTTTCATACAAAAATAAATTACAAAGTGCGGAAATTGTACTTATAAAAACAGTTTTTCCAAAAAAATATTATTGAATTTTTTCTAAAAACAGTGTATAATCATGAGATGTCTCTACAAAAATCAGGCTTCCACGGCATTGAATTTCTTTTGGAATCTCTTCGGCGATGGCGTGCACAAATACACGAAAACAAAATTGTAAACCAAGCGGTGCAAAATTTGATTTCCAACTCAAGACTGAAGCCGCAATTTTTCGTAATGGCAATTTTAGCAGGCGGTATGGCAACTGTTGGGATCATTCTCAATGATGTTGTCATCCTTATTGCCGCTATGGTACTTGCCCCGCTTCTTCATCCCCTGATTTCTTGTGCTGCGGGGATTGTGCTTGGACACGGACGACTCGTTTTGTACGCATTAAAAAGTTTTTTGGGGGGGACTATCGCGGTCGCTCTCTTTACCGCAACACTTGTAAATATCCTTCTATTTCTCGATTATGACTTTCAAGTGTCTCACTTTCTCGACCGATTCGCGGGAGAACAAACTGCCTTTCTTCTCCTTCTCTCCGCGTTTCTTAGTGGATTTGCAGGCGTGTATTCATGGCTCAGATCAACAAACAATGCCAACTTGGTTGGAATCGCCATCGCGGTTTCCATTATCCCGCTTGTCAGTTTTTTGGGCGTACTTTTGGGACTCAAAAAATGGATGACGCTCCTCTATTTTTCCGGATGGCTAGGGCTCAATCTATCGAGTCTTATTTTCGGAGCCATTACCGCATTCATTATTCTCGGATTCCGACAACCAAAATCAAAAATTAGTCGCGAAATTGACAACGAACGAATCACGGAAGGAACGTAGGGAAGTATTTAGTATTTAGTATTTAGTATTTAGTATTTAGTATTTAGTATTACTGTCATTCTGATCCGCCCCACCACGCTTGCCCGCCGTGGTGGGGCGGGCAGGCATGGCGGAGAAGAATCTTCTTCGTAAAAATCCCCCTTTATTCCTGATTCCTGATTTGTATACTCCCAGTATACAATACTGATCCTTTTTGAGAGTTTCGCAATTTCCAAAAATCTTCATACATAGAGCAAACCAACTTTAAAATGGCACAATCTTTGTCATTCCGACTGTAACGGAGGAATCCCTTAAAAAATGAAAGAGATCTCTCCACTCGTCCTGTCTTGGCGGGACTCGGTCGAGATGACAATGCCAGAGAAGAATTTTTTCTTTTGTGTCATTTTATAATTGGTTCGCTCTAATACGAGATACGAAATACTGAAACGAAGACCTGTGGTCTTCGTTTCTCACTTCCATTTCCAAAAAATCTGCTTCGGAATTCGCAAATCGATATGTTCAAAATTCCTCGAAGAAAGTCCTATTTGGTCGCGTGAAAAAAGCAGTTTTCGCAACTGATCCTCCACAGGCAACGAAAGATCAATCCATATCTCCATTTCTTGTCGAGAAATGAGATGCAATTCGTGCGCCACATAAAGCAAATGTGTCGCATGGAGCGGAAGATCTGTTTCTTCTTTCAAAAATAATTCCGCCGTTATAATTTTATCTAATTCTCGTTTGGTTAAAAATTTCTGACGCACTTGGATGGGTTTTTCATACTGAAACACTTTGATCGTTGGCAAATCTTCGTTGGGTTCTTCCTGAAGCACAACTCCATCCTCCGATACAACAGAGAAATTAGCTGTTTCCGTATTCAATAAATTAAAACGAGGCGGAGAAACGACAATACGCAATTCAATTTCGGACGGCCAATTTTCAACCACTTCCACTGATCGAAATTCTGGAAAATCGGCAAACAATTTTTCTCTGATAACTGAATCAGACAGAAACAATAAATTTTGCCCATATATTCCTTCCAAAGATCTTTCTATTTGTTGTACGTCCAAATTTGGATTATCACGCACGATTGATATCTTTTTGAGATGAAAATAGGGCGAAAAAACAGCAAAGAAAACAAAAAAAGCCATAACAACAAAAATCATAGAGACCAAAATAGAAGCCCTAAAAAGCTTCCCCAGTTGACGCAAAAAGAAAAAACGAGCCAAAAAATTCAAGGCTTTATTACGCAATTTTTTTGGTTTTTTTCGAGAACTCTGGTTTTGCTCCAACAAGAGCTCTCGTCGTAGTCGGCGGGATGGACTATGCCGAAACATATGCTTGAGAAATACTGATAAATAAAAAAACTATGAAACAAGAAAGAAGCGGGAATGCAGTACGCAAGCATTTGAAAACCCCTCAAAAATAGCAAAAAACGAGGCGACAAGCCAAATTCTTAATGAGGCGTACTGATTCGTACGATGAATGGAATTTGGCGCAGTCAGCAATATTTTTTGCATTTTTCAGGGGTTTCTTCAGATTGTCAAAATATCCTGCTCCTTCTTCTTCGAAACTTCTTCTATATTTTTGTTCGTTTCATCCACTTTTTCCTGAACTTGCTTTGCAAGACGCGCTTCTTCATCTTCAGAAATTTCTTTTTCGTCTTTCTGTGCTTTCAACTTCCTCAAGACATCCTGACGAACATTTCGAACGGAAATACGAGCATTTTCTGTCATCTCATGAACTCGCTTTACCATTTGTTTTCGTCGTTCTTCGGTCATCGGAGGAATCGGCAGAAGAATATATTGCCCCATGTTCTGCGGATTTCCAACATCCGCATCCCGAAGCGCGCTTTCTATTTCCCCCATTACATTTTTATCCCATGGCTCAATCCGAATAGTCTGACTATCTGGACAAGAAATATTAGCGGTAGCCTTGAGAGGCATTCGTGCCCCATAACTTTCCACCTCTATTTCATCTACGAGGGCTGTATTCGCGCGTCCAATATGGAGACCGGAGAATTCAGAACGCAAGTGATCAAGAATTTTTTGCAGTTGTGCGGATGCATCAGAAATCATGTTTCAAACAGTAAAAATACAAGGTAATTATAGAAAAATAGAAGGAATTGGGAAGGGGATTACGCCACTAAAAATTTTTCGCATTTTCCTGCCGAATTATTTCCCGGCATACCTCCCTATCATCAAAAGAAATAACCTTCGTCCCGATAGTCTGTGTTTGCTCACACCCACGTCCGGCGACCAGCACGGTGTCTCCGTTTTCAGCCACAAAGAGAGCATACCGAATCGCTTCATATCGGTCGGTAATTTCAAAAAATCCGTCTCCTTCTTGCCGAGGAATTTTCTCGCGAACGATTTGGGAAATCTTCCGAGGATCGTCTTTATAAGGGTCATCTGTGGTGAGCACTATTTCATCTGCCAGTTCATGGAGTATTTCTCCCGCTTCACTCCAAAAAGAAGATAGACGATTCCCTGTTCCTCCCCACACAACAAATAATTTCTCCGGCGTTATTTTTTTGAGCGTTGTGAGCACCGCTCGAAGAGCAGGAGGCTTGTATGTATGATCCACCAACACTGTAAAATCCTGTCCTTCGTCGATTGGCTCAAGTCGCCCGGGGACGCCTTTAAACCTAGCTAAAGATTTCTTTATTATAGAAAGAGATACTCCCGTTTTTTGCGCGACAGCAACAGCCGCCAATGTATTTTCTATGTTGTGCTCGCCCGTAAGAGAAATATCAATGCGTGCCTTTTCTCCTCTGATGGAAAGATCAAAGGATGTTTCTCCGGCAGACATTTTTTCTGAAGTTGCAAAAACAGTCGCCTCTTTTGTTTTCCGAGAGAAATCAAGAATTTCTGCTCCCGAAGCACTTTTTTCAAATATTTCTACGCGACTGTCATCTCGATTGAGCACTACCGTCGGCACATTGCGAAATAAACGCGCCTTTGTTTGAACATACTCAGCAAATGTTCCGTGATAATCCAAGTGCTCTCCCGTTGCCACATTGGTAAGCACAGCAATGTCCACTGGCACCCCCCAGAGACGATGTTGATCTATCGCATGGGAAGAAACTTCCACAACAGCATAAACGCACCCTTCATTCAACATTCGTCGTAAATATTTTTGCACCGACCAAGAACGAAGCGTTGTGCGGAGCGATTCATTTAATTCCGTACCACTTGGGAAATGAAACTGTATCCCTGAAAGCATTCCCACACTCTGCCCTGATTCATGGAGGAGTGTATAAATCAGTTCACACGTTGTCGATTTACCAGACGTACCGGTCACAGCAATAATTTTGAGTTTTTTCGCAGGAAACCAAAACCATACGGCCGACCCTATTGCCAAGATTTTATGATATCCAAGACGAAGAGGAGAACGTTCTGGAATAAGACGGCGAAGAAATCGAAGCATCGGATATCAGTATAACTTCTTCTCTTGATTTTTAGAAATTCAGAAATAGTTTGCGAACAAGGGGTTTAAACCCCTTGTTGAAATACTTTTCAGTGGCTTCTTTCTGGCTTCAAAAGCGGAAAAAGAATCGTGTCACGTAGATTAGACTGCTCGGTAATGAGGGTTACAAAACGATCAATCCCCATTCCGAACCCCGTCATCGGCGGAAATCCATGTTCCATAGCCGTCAAAAACTCTTCATCATTCTCCATTGTTTCCTCATCTCCCGCCGCACGTGCCGCACTCTGTTCCTCAAAAAGCTTCCTCTGAATTTGTGGATCTACCAATTCTCCATACGAATTAACAATTTCCCATCCGGCAACAAGTAATTGAAATACCTCCGCTGTCCCATCTTCGCGAGGACGAGCCAAAGGTTTCAATTCCGATGGATAATCCATCACAAAGGTCGGCTCAATCAAGTTTGGACGAGCAGATTTTTTATAAATATGGTCGAGAAGTGTTCCGGTCGATGCTTTTTTTACTTCGCTTTTTTTCATATCCCATTTGAGCGCTTCTTTTTCAAGATCGCCTCGCGAGATTAAAAACATATCGACCTTTGCAAACTTTTTGAGCAAGTCGGGAAACCGTTCTCTATGAAATTTTTTCCCAAAATCCACCTGCACCGGTTTTTCATTTTTATCCAAAATCCGAATTTCCGTCGTCCCCAGCACATTTTGAAGCACTGTTCGCATCAAATTCTCCGTTAATTCCATGTTCCACGCCATGTCTCTGTAAGCCGCATACCATTCAAGCATCGTAAATTCTTGTAAATGGGAGGGATCGGATCCCTCATTACGGAAACATTTTCCAATTTCAAACACACGCTCCATCCCCCCTCCGACTGCCATTTTGAGATCAAGTTCCAAGGCAATACGGAGCACAAATTTGTGATCAAAATCGTTGTGATGTGTCTCAAATACCCGTGCCATTGCTCCTCCCGCTTGTGGCTGAAGGGTTCTCGTTTCGATTTCCTGAAATGATTCTTTTTCCAAAAATTTCCGAATTTCCCGCACGACATTCGAACGTACCTGAAAACGCCGAAACGTCTCCGGATTCGCAATCATATCCAGATAGCGTTGACGGTAGCACTGCTCTCGATCTGTGAGACCGTGAAACTTTTCCGGAAGCGGACGAAGTGTTTTCGCAAGCGGTATAACTTTTACAGCGAGAAGCGTCGGTTCTCCGTGTTTGGTACGAAAAAATTCCCCCTCAAAGCCACAGAAATCCCCTAAATCAAGAATTCTCAAAAACATTTTGTAGTCCTCTCCCAAAATATCTTTTGCCAAACAAATCTGAAAATCTCCTTCTCCGTCACGAATACGCAAAAAAGCAAGTTTTCCCATATCGCGCAGATTCATAATGCGCCCGCAGAGAGCAACACCGGAAGCTGGTTTTTTTAAGATAACGGCAATATCTCTTGGTTCTTTTTTTTCTACAACGGCCTTTGCTTCGCCGGATGTATGCGTCCGTTCGAATTTGCTCGCATAATCAAATCCAAGCTTTCGCCATTCTTCGAATTTTCGTTTTCGTTCGGCGATGATGTGGCTTTCGGTAGACATAGTGGGGCAATTCTAAAGGTAAAATGTTAAATGTAAAAACAAATCTCAATATCCAATTTTCAATTTTCAATTTTCAAAAATTAGTGCTTGGAATTTATTTTAAAATTTAACATTTAACATTGTACATTTTTTTCCTATTTCTTGCTTCCAAATACTTGATTGCAGGGTTTATTCGTGGTATAATGAGGAGAAGAATTTATCATGCGTTACAAAGTTCCTCAGAACGTGCAGAGAGAAGACCAGATTTTATGGTTTATCACACTGCGACAACTGATTATCCTCTTGGTGGGATTCGGAATTTCTTACACGATTTTTGTCAAAATGAAAGCGAAGTATGATCTGACGGGGTTTGAGCTTTTCTTTATTTGGCTTCCGGCAGGGATCGCGGCAGCTTTCGCGTTTTTAAAGGTAAAAGGAATTGAACTGCTTCAATTTATAACGCTTCTTATTGAGAATACTCTTTTTCGTCGTCCTCGTCGTTGGTGGATACAACATTCCGGAGATCCATTTGTTTCATGTACTACGCGCGTAAAATCGAATACAAAAAAAGACCCTCAATCCACTTCTACCAAAATTTTTGACCACAACAAAGCCAAAAAACTCGCCGATTTTCTTGATGACCAAAAATCAAGCTATAAACAAAAAAACCCATCCACATCATGAGCCTTCTCTCTTCCAAAAAAGAACAAACTGTAAAAAACGCACAGCAAAGCAAGCTGCTCTCCACTCAACGGTATCTACAATTTGCCGGTGTGCGGGAAGACACGCTTATTCTGAAAAATGGAGGACTAAGAGCTGTTCTCGAAGTGTCTTCCATCAACTTCAATCTCAAATCCGAAGAAGAACAAAATGCCATTATTGCTGGATATCAACAGCTTTTAAACGCGCTGGATTTCCCATTACAAATTTTGGTTCGATCGCGGAAACTTGATATTGATCAGTATTTAGGAGATCTCCGTCGAAAAATGAAGAAACTCGAAAACCAACTGCTGAAAAACCAAATGGCGGAATATATCGAATATATTCAAAAATTAGTGGAATATACAGACATTATGGAAAAACGATTTTTCGTGGTTGTTCCCATCAATCCTCCACGAGCGGAAAAGAAGTCACTGATTTCCAAATTCTTCTCCTACATCAATCCCGACGACACAGTGCTTGAAATTCTTCAACGTCGAAAAGAATTCCGACATTTAAAAAAACTTCTGGAAGAACGCGTTGAGGTGGTACAAACCGCCATTGAGAATTGCAGTCTGTCCGCCCAAAAACTCTCGACGGAAAAAATCATCGAGCTCTTCTATCAAGTCTATAACCCGCAGATGGCACGAACACAGAAACTCAAGGATCTCTCCAACTTCTCTATGGTCACAGGACCGGAGGAAAATCTCGTGGAAGAAGCGTAGAAACAATTACGAATTAAAAACCAAGTTCATTCGTCATTTGGCACTTGTAATTTGCCATTAAGTGTATACTCCCAGTATACATTCAGAAATACACCTCTCCCTCTTCTACCCGTTTTTTCAACGCCGGATACGCTTTCAGTTCCAAATCCTCTTTTAAAATTTTTAATGCCCAATCGCGTGCATTTTGAAGCATCTCAACATCGGTAAGATCGGCGCATCGCAGATCCGGAAGACCGCTTTGCCGCGTACCATAGAGTTCTCCCATTCCTCGCAATTTCAAATCAATTTCCGAAAGATACAGTCCGTCATTGGATTTTTCCATCGCACGAAGCCGTTCTTTCTGTGCATCATCTTTTTTCCCAACCATCAGAAAACAATACGACTGCATATCATTCCTCCCAATTCTCCCTCGAAATTGGTGGAGTTGCGCGAGTCCGAATCGTTCAGAATTTTCGATTACCATGACGGTAGCATTGGGAATATCCACCCCCACCTCAATCACGCTGGTAGAAACCAAAATGTCAAACACTCCTTCCTTGAAACGCGTCATAACAGCATTTTTTTCGCGAGGACGCATTTTCCCGTGTAAAAATTCAATTTTTCGGTGGGGAAATACTTCGTTTGCAATACGATCAAACTCCGCTTTGACGTTTTTAGCTTCAATTTTATCCGACTCGTCAATAAGCGGACATACCCAAAAAATCTGTCGCTGTTTTCCTATCTGATCATCAATAAATCGGTTCATAAGTTCGATTTTTTGCATATCAGCCACAACGCGCGTAATGATGGGTTTTCTCCCTGGAGGCAATTCATCAATGCGACATAAGTCCTGATCACCGTAAATCGTTAACGCAAGCGTACGAGGTATGGGCGTAGCAGTCATTGCTAAAACATGTGTGTGTTCTCGTGCCAAACGCGAACGCTGTTCCACTCCGAACCGATGCTGTTCATCTATGACTGCAAATCCAAGGTGCTGAAATTCGGTATCCGAGGTTAACACCGCATGGGTACCGATAAGAATTTTAATTTCCCCACTTTGTAAACGCATTTTTATTTTTTTCTTCTGTGCGGGAGTGATCGACCCTGTCAGGAGTTCAACCGGAAATTCTGAGGGAAAAAAATTCAAAGCATTCGCGAAATGTTGTGATGCAAGAATCTCGGTTGGCGCTAAAAAAACCACTTGCCATCCTGCTCGAAGAATCGGAAGCGCCGCCAAAAATGAAACAATCGTCTTCCCCGATCCGACATCTCCCTGCATCAACCGATGGGAGGGACGATCTCTTTCATAATCTTTGAGGATCAAATACAAACATTTTTTCTGGGACGTCGTCAGTTCAAACGGAAGACCCGCGATATCTCGTTTCACTTCTTCCGCATTCAAAAGAACCAAATAAGGATTTTCCGCTTCTTTCTCGCGCACGAGTTTTTCACGCATGACACGCACCTGAATTTCAAAAACTTCTTCAAATGCCAGCCTTCGTTTCGCCTCTCTCCATTTTTCAGCACTCTCGGGACTATGAACCTGTTTGACTGCTTCGCCCTTGGAAAGGAAATTTTCTTCCGAAAGAATCTGAGTCGGAACAATTTCCGGCATATCTTTCGCCAAAATCAAGAGTCCTGCCATTTTTTCTCGAAACCACTTACTGGTTAACGGAGGGGACTCCGGATAAATAGCACGAAGAGATCCCACATGAACATTCTGGTTCAAATGCAACTCGGGATTCAAAACCTGAACTTTTCCATATTGACGATCAACTTTTCCGACCAAAAAAACACGCGACTCATCTTTCAAGTTTCGAAGAAGATAGGGGATTTGAAACCAGACAACATCCAAAACTGATTCATCATCGAGTACGAGCGCTGCCTTCCCTAATTTTTTCCCTCTGGGTGTCCGTTCCTGTCGAACGTCACAGAGAACTCCCGAAACAGTATTTTTGGCTCCCAGCTGAATATTTCGAAATGAAGAGGTAATTTCTGTCGATTCTATAGCGCGAGGATAAAATTCCAACATGTCTCGAACCGTTTGAACACCGAGTTTTTCCAGTTTCACAAGATGCGTTTTTGTCGTACGCAATACGTCTTTCAGAGATAATTCAAGACTCATTTCTGTCTCATTGTAGCAAAAATTCCTCCAAAAAAGAGAAAAAAAATTGCAAAAATAATTTTTTTATTTGAAAATACAAAAAATTGTTCGTTTCAGAATATTTTTCCATTACTTCTCTCACATGAAAAAGTTTTTTTCTCCCCTCCTCTTTGGTCTTTTATTTGGATTGTTTGTTTTTTCTTACGGAGATGTCTCAGCTCAGCTGATTACTCCGGGGGATCAACCGGCAAATATTGGAGTATCTACCAGCTTTGGCGGATCTCTCCGTCAGGGAATTTTGACTATTGTGAACTATGTTCTTCTCTTTCTTGGGATACTAGCGACAGTTATGGTGATTTATGGAGGATTCCTCTACGTCACCGCCGGAGGAGATGATGCGGGAGCGGAAAAAGGAAAAAAAATACTCACCTACGCCGCTATTGGGATTATCGTTGTCCTCGTCTCGTACGCCTTGATCAATACTTTGATCGGATCAGGACTCGGGGTCGAGCCGGTATAAAGTGCTATTAAAAGTTTTTGGGAAAATAAAAAAAATAAAAATATGTTTGCCTCAAAAGAAGAGGAGGTCTACAATCCTTCATGAGGCAGATATGTTCTGCAGTAGTTTATACTCTTTCCTCATTTCCAAATGATGCAAAAACTTTCGGCTCCCATCCTCTCTCTTCTAGCAGTGTTCGGAGTGCTTACTTTTGATTCCGGATCCACTGCTTCCGCGGCGCTTATCGGTCCTGCTGATAATCCTCCCAATATCGAAGATTCTACTGTTTGGAGTGGATCCGCACGCCAAGCTATTCGAGAAATCGTAAACTATTTTCTCTTCTTCCTCGGGCTCATCGCTACCATTATGGTCATTTACGGTGGATTTTTGTACATTACATCCGGTGGAGACGATTCAGGAGCAGAGAAAGGGAAAAAAATTCTTATCTACGCTGCTATCGGAATCGTGGTCATTCTCATCTCCTACGCACTTGTTAATACGCTCATTGGAGCGGGAATGGGAGGAGAACCACCTGCCGCCGGCTAAAAAAAGCACGAAAAAGCAAATGAAAAAAGCCACCTTACGTGGCTTTTTTTATATCTCGAAGCATCAAAAACCCCTCTTGCGCTCCAAATTTCTGTATCACTCCCCCTGCGTTGAGAGTTCCCCAAAGAATTTGTTTCTGAGAAGGCTCTTTGTGGAGCAAGGCTGTAATAATTCCTACTGAAAACGCATCTCCCGCTCCAAGCGTGCTTTTTACTTCCACATCTGGAGAAGCACAACGAAAATGACTTCCATCACTGCAGAAAAGCTGAGCTCCTCTGTTGCCATCGGTAATGACAACGTTTTTGACACCTGCCTGCAAAAATTTCTGCGCTATCTTCCGCATATCAAACAAAAATGCTGTCCGAAATTCCGAAGACAAGGGAATTTTTTGTCCGAGTTTTTGCGCAATATCATCAGAATCTTGATTTGTAAGAGAAATCTTACGAGCTTGCACCCCGGAAAACATTTCCGCTTCCTCTCTATTCATAATCAATAAATCAACGTGAGGGAATACTGTTTCAAATGTCTGAAATCCAGCATGAAATTGAGTTTTCCCCGGGTTCCATGCAACCAACCCGCCTGTTTTTTCTTTCCAGTGAGGAATTCCGAAAAGCAGGTCTTGAGAGTCTCCGTATAAATGACTCACATACACAGCCTTCGCCAAAGGGGCTGAACGAAGTGAATGAGGACGAAAATGAACATTCGCCTGACGGCTGTGAAATACCGTTCGCCGACCATCGGGAGCCATCAAAATAATAGAAAAACTCGAATGAGCATCTTTTTGACAGACAATATTACTCGTATCAATGCCAAGAGTTTTTAATTTTTTCTGGATAAGGTGCGCTTCTTCATCGTCTCCCAAAACGCCAAATAAAGCAGTAGAAAGCCCCATTTTTGAAAACCCAACAGCGGTATTGGCGGCCCCACCACCTGGAGCTCGTAAAACTTCCCCCACCGGAATTTTTGCACCCACGGGGAACAAAAAAGTATCTCCGTCTTTTGTCTGTTCAATATGCACATCAGCCTTCTCTGGCAAAAGGAAAATATCAAGGGTGACAGATCCAAATGTCAAAATATCGTATTTTGGGGACTTCATCTTTTCATTATACCACTAATACTGCTTGAACTCAAGGATTCCCTGTTATGAAAGTATCACGTATAACGTATCCAGTATTACGTATAGAAAATGTTAAAGGTGATTATCCCTTGATCGCAAGTTGCCTCTATTGTTGTCATCTCGACCGAAACGCAGTGGAGCGGAGAGATCCCTTTATACATGGTGCACAAAAGGGATTTCTCCATTTCGTTCACCAGGGCGAACTTCAGTCGAAATGACAAATGTTCACTTACTTGTTTTCGGGGGATAGTTACTATGTTAAAATCTAACCTTTAACATTGATATGTATACTCCCAGTATACAAAAGGATGTTTCTACATCCTT
>JAIPGU010000010.1 GCA_021735575.1 Candidatus Altimarinota bacterium
GAATTATTGTCTTTCTGAGCGTCAGCGAAGAATCTTCCTTGTTATATATAGCCGAACAATTATAAAATTACACACAAGGTCTCTGGCATTGTCATTGCGAGGAGCCCCGCACCTTTTTGTTTTAAAAAGGTGCGGGATGGCGTGGCAATCTGTGTTTCTGAGATCGCCACGCTTCGCTCGCGATGACAATTGAGAAAAATTTTATGTCATTTTGTTTTTCTCTCACTATAATGGCTGAATAACTATAAAGAAGATTCTTCATTCCATTCAGAATGACATTTCTTTTTACATCCCCTCCCCAGCGTGGGAGGGGGTTGGGGGGAGGGGGTTCTAAACACAAAAATCACCCTCCCCTTACTCTTCGCTCCCCGCTAGGGAGGGGATAGAAGCGTGTCATTTTATTCTTGGCTGGCTGTACTCGGGATTCCCAAACTTTCTCCGCTCTTTTGAAGCGAATCTTGTAACGACTGGATGGCACTTTGAGTCTCTTCAAATTTTGCTTTTGTCTCCTCCAATGCCTGTCGTATTTCTTCCAATTTCTCCGTTCCTTCGTTTTTCTTCTCTTCCAGTTTTTGCTTCAACGTTTCCAACGTATTTTCTAATTCAGATTTTTTCTCTTTTAATGCCTCCAATTGCGCACCTGCATCTTCTCCAAGCAAGCTTTCCACCACTCCTTTTCCTCGATTCCAGAGGTCGGAAAAATCCATATCCGACTGCCACAAAAATATCCCTCCCCCAATAAGAATGACCAAGAATAAAAATCGCGCCATTATTGAAAAAGTTCTTTGACATCCCCCTTCTGAAACGTACGAACCGCCTCGGAAATATCACGAACAAGTTCCGGAGATATTTTTTGAGGGGTGGGAGCTTTTATCGGACGAACTGATTGATGTACTCGTCGAACTGGCTCTATTTGAGCGAAAATAGAAGAGACTGCTCCACACTGATCACACGGCGCAAAAAACTCAATCGTTCTCACGTCGGCGGAGACAACCTCGATAACTCGGTCGTCAAACAATGCCCCGCATCGAGGACACGGAACGTCTTGACGAATACGACCAACGATTTGCCTGAAATGATCAAACTTCATCTCTCCGATTGTGAGAGATTCTCTCAAAATCGCAAGTTTTTTTGAAGGGGCGACTTTTCTTTTACGGCACATTGCTTCCTCATTCTTCCAATATTTGTAGGGACGTAGCAATGCTACGTCCCTACGGAGAAAATCAGGGTTCTCACGAAAAATACACGCTTCGTGATATGTGTTCTGAAGGCTTTTTTACTTTTCAACTTTTTAGCTGTTCCTAGCGCAATGCATCCCGAAACTCCTGCCGTGTCACGCCTTCTCCAAAATTAACGGAACGACCGGTAAAAATTTTTACCATTTGGGCGGCTTCGGCGGGAGTTACTTCACTCGCCGGAAAAAAGAAGGGGCTTTGCGAAAACTTATCGCGGTAGCTCAGAAGCGCCACCATATAAAACCAATCGTTTTCTCGTACATCCGAAAAAGGATTTTCCGTCAAGAACGGCAGTATATTGTGATCAGCTCCCAAGCGGATTGTTCGGGAAAAAGACTCTTGTTCCTGTAATTGAAAAGGCGGACGCTGCAATTCATGCTCATACAAGAAAAAAAACATATCCGCCCTCGCAAGGGCTCGATCCGGCTCAATAATGCGAGTTTCCGAAACATTTACGCGCGTGCTTTGTCCCATTTGTCCGACTCCAATTCGATCGCCACCAGATCTGTAAAAATCCCTCAAAGTTTGTTGAGGCGATTCTGTAAGAACTTCTTTCGGACGAAATAGGGTCTCGTTCTGTTCTGTTTCAGATCCGGGAGGAAGCGGGTAGTTGGGAACGATTGATTCGACTGGAACTCCCTGTGGAAAGAGGTTCTCCGTACGAGGATTTTGTTCAGGCAAAATCGGTGTCGGCTGAAGCGCATATTGGGAAACAAGAACTGAAAAATGAACTCTGTCCTCATTCCCGAATTTATCCCTCACGGTCACCGAAATCACCTTTTCCCCAGGAGTGGGAAATGTTTTTTCTATCCGAGCCTCAGAAGTAAAATATCGCTGTCCCTGAGAAATCAAATCCTGCGGTCCTTGGTAATCAAAATCCCAAAAATATCCCAGATTCTGTCCCGTACTTTCAGAAGCATCAAATACAAAATTCGTGCGAGTGGTCCCGTTCCGACGAGAAACAACCACGCGAGCCCTCGGCGCTTCATACCCAAAAACCGTCACCAGTCGCGCCACGGATGAGATTTTTCCGTTCTCGTCTTTCATTTCCATGCGCGCAACGTATTGTCCAGGTTCTTCGTATCGCCACTCATAGGATGTGAGAGATCGAAATTGATTGTCCCAATTCCCATCTCCATCCGCATCAAATCGAACTTCTATGCGAGAAGTCGGGGTTTGCAAATCTTGCACTTTTGGGAAAAATCGCACCTTATCTCCCACATGAATTCGAGCGGTATCAACCGTAAAAGATCCTCTGGGAGCAGTATTTGCTACTACTCGCAATCGTACCGAGGAACGAACAGAAACCAAATCTTCATTTTGCACTTGTACCGTTGGACTATAATTCCCCGAACGCGGAAATGTATATTCAACCGTAGAAACTGTTTGAAAAGGAGTATCGTACTGCCCATCCCCCTCAAAATCCCAGCGATACGTAAATCTTCCGCCTGTCGTTATTCCCTGATGGCGAATATTCGCTGAAAATCGAATACGATCCCCCACGACCGCTGAAAAAAATTGATTCTCACTTACAGCACTAAACGATGTATTCTTCGTTGTATTCTGGGCTTGTATTTCTACACGATAATCCAGCGGGTTTTCCTTCACTTCCACCGTGACGAGTGTTTCAGCACACTTTGGATTCGCTCGGTCATAACACGCTCTCACACGTACTTCGTGGAGTCCTGGTGCACCAAACCGATGCGATACGACCGATTTCCCTTTGACAAATTGTTCTCCATAAAAATTCCATTCAAGCCACGCATTGGCAGGAATGCGAGAATCGGATGCATCAAAACGAAAGACGGTTTCTTCCGTATATCCTCTTTTCCCAGGCGATACATCAACAATCGGAGGAAGTATGCTAGCAGGGAAGATATTGAGTTTCTGCCAATATCGTTGAAGAACCGGACGATTTGATCCAGTACGTGTCACCGGAATAGTTGCAATTCCGCGGATTTGTTCCACCGAACCATCGGGAAACCGGACTTCGGCTGTCGGCGAAACTTGTCCCACTTCCTCATTTCCAAAAATATGTTCCACGATGCGTTGTCGAGACCAAGGCGTATCCCACCGACCGTCAGAATTAAAATCCCAACGAACCTGCAACGAGTCTTGATCCTCTGTGCGAGGAAGCGACGCCACAATTTCAAAATACGCCGGCTCTCCGGCACGAATCTTTGTGGGACGAACTGAGATATGAATATTCCGATACATTCCTCCCGTGACTCTGTATGTTCTATATGTCGTGGAAACTGTCCCTGACTGGCGATCTCGCACTTGGAGTCTCGCGCGAAAATTTCCTTCATTCTCTGGAACAAACGTTCTTCGAGAAAGAGAAGACCATGATGTCCAATTCCCTTCGTTTGCAAATTGAAACCGATATTCCAATCCATCCCGCGTTCCGCGCGTGTTCTCCGAATCCGATGCATCAAAAGAAATGCTTCTGTTTACCTCTCCCACCGGAGGAGTAATAACAAGATTTGCTGTTGGAAGCGTCGCCGCCAAAGCACTTGACCAGAAAAACAGAGAGAGAAAACTAAGTATCATCGTTTGATTTTACCACATTTTACATACATTTGTCAACTTTCGCAACCATGAATGAACCACTCGCGGAATGGCTCATTCAAAATAAAATGACATGACAACATATGTCTTCTTGAGCGAGCGAAGCGAGTCGAAGGAACCACACCATAGGCGGGTAAAACTTCGAAATAAAGCATTAAGAGGAAGATTCTTCCCCTGTTAAATAGTCCCGACAAAGTCGGGACCCCCGTTTTAGCGGGGATTTAACGGGGTCCCTGGCCTGCCTGCCCTGTCGGTCTAGGCCAGGGCTCGGCCGAGGGCAGGCAGAAAGACAAAATAAAATGTCATTTTATTTTTTCTCTCGTTCTACAATATTTATTGAGTCACAATGCTTCCCATACGTAATACTAGATACGTTATACGTGATACTTCTACAACAGAGTATTCTTGATCACGTTTCGGTTATCAAAAATTCCAAATGTTCTTGAGTTTAAACAGTATTCATGGTATAATGAGGAGATGGGAGAATTTTTTCCAACTGGTCACCCTCTTCCGGCATTAATCATTTCCGTACTTTTGGGAGCATTTTTGGGACTCCATCGGGAAATGGCGGCACAACGATCAAAAAAACACCGAACGTTCATGGGGCTTCGAACCATGATGTTATTGGCGTTTATGGGGACTTTCTCGACGCTTTTTCCAGAGATTCCGTATCTTCCCATTGTCTTTTTCGGAGCGCTCGCCATGTTGGTCGGGATTGCTTATGCACAGGGGAGTTTCATAAAGGGAAAAATTGGAATTACGATTGAGCTTTCCGCGCTAATTATTTTTTGGATTGGAGTGTTAGTCGGAAAAGAGTATCAAGTGCTTGCTATACTAATAACTCTCTTTCTCGCTGGAATTGATGCCTTCCGGCAGTCATTACATAATTTCGCAAAAACACTGGAACAAAAAGAATGGTTCGGAGCATTCCAACTTTTGGCATTTTCAGGAGCCGTTTTGCCTTTTCTTCCTCGTGTACCAATAGATCCCTGGGGGATATTTGTTCCGTTCAATATCTGGCTTCTGGTCATTCTCATCTCCGGCATTGGATTTGTGGGATATTTTCTTATCAAGTACCTAGGACCCAAAGGAGGCATTCCTCTGGTTGGATTTTTCGGGTCTATCGTTTCCAGCACTGCCGTCACTATCTCTCTGGCGGAGCAGTCCAAGCAGTACAAGATGCATGACATATTTGCCGGCGGAATTTTGATCGCCATTGCAACCATGCAGATACGAGCCATAATCGAAATACTTTTGCTTGGATCAAAAGAATTTTGGCCTTTCCTTATCGTTCCTGGATCCATCGCTTTAGCAAGCGGAGCGGGAGCGACGCATTTTCTCCTCAATTACAAAAAAAATCTTCATTGGTGGAAATCAAAACCGCACAGCCTGGAACTCAACAGCCCTTTCCGCATCGGACCGGCTCTTAAATTTGGGCTTCTGTTCGTGGCAGTCCTTTTTGCTCTTTCTCTCGGACAACAGTATTTCGGAAACTCGGGAGCCTATGTCACGGCACTCCTTTCAGGAGCAGTTGATATCGATGCCATTATTTTATCCAGCTTGGAAGCCGCTCGGCTAGGGGAACTTCCCATCCCCGTAGCACAAACGTCTATTGCCATTGCCATCTTTTTTAACACCATTGTAAAAGTCGGATATGTGGCAGTACTCGGGAATCGAGAATTACTCAAAAAAGTAGCGCCGAGTATCGGAATTGTGACGGCTGTGGGAGCTATCGTATTTTTGTTTTTGTAGTCTCCCCACAAACAAGGGGATTAATCCCCTTGTTAATGAAAAACATAAAGGGGAGATGAAAACGGAAATCATTTTACATTTTTTTGGATTTCTGTACGCTCTAAGCGCTCTTTTGAAGTATTTTAAAATCCCCCTGAGCGGCTATCCACCGCGAGTCTTTTGGACGGGGAGTGCGAAGAAATCTTTTGAGAGAGTAGACCGCACCGCGTTTTGGAAATTTCCTTTTGCGCGCGCACAAAAAAAGTAAGTACAATCCGAGATGGTACCGTCCCGATCTTTTGGGGCTCTCGCAGAAATATATGTTTTCTGTTTTTTATTTATGCTTCAAGTCTTAATGGGAGAAGCGACGACGCCGTCGCTTCTACGAAAATGCTTCACATGAAAAAAAAATATTTCCCGGCTTCGCGCTCCAATGATTCTCTTCCCAAAATGGAAGAAGCAATTTTGAAATTCTGGAAAAAAGAAAATATTTTTCAACGTACGATTGATTCGCGTTCTCCGCACAATAACTTTGTGTTTTTTGACGGCCCGCCTTTTGCAACTGGGAAACCTCACTATGGACATATTCTTGCGAGTACCATAAAAGACGCGATCCCTCGGTATAAGACCATGCAAGGGTATAGAGTTACTCGTAACTGGGGATGGGATTGCCATGGTGTGCCGGTGGAATACCAAGTCGAAACCGAGCACCGCATCGGCGGAAAACCCGAAATCGAAAAAATGGGCGTGGGAAAATTTAATGAACTCTGCCGATCGATAGTGCTCCGATGCCGTGAAGATTGGCGCGATACGGTTGATCGCATGGGACGATTTGTGGATTTCGAAAACGATTACAAAACCATGGATCCAGAATTCATGGAGTCGGTCTGGTGGGTGTTTGGAGAACTCTGGAAAAAAGATTTAGTGTATGAAGGGTACAAAGTCGTACCGTATTCGCCGAAACTGGGTTCTCCGCTTTCTAATTTCGAAGCGAACCTAAATTACAAAGATATTGACGATCCGGCGGTGACGGTGGGGTTTGAGTTAATGGAGAATGTAGAAGGAAGAATGAAGAATAAAGAAAATGCAAAGACATATCTTCTCGCGTGGACGACGACGCCGTGGACGTTACCGTCTAACTTGGGGTTGGTGGTGCATCCGAAAATGGAGTACGCAAAAGTGGTATTCCAAAAAGATATTTTTATTGTTTTAAAAAATCTGGCAGAAAAAATATTTAAGGACAAAGGAGAAATCATTGGGACGCTTAAAGGCAAAGACCTCATCGGCGCTTCCTACAAACCACTGTTTGATTTTTATGTCGGAAAAAAAGGATACGAAAACGCATGGCGCATAATGGGAGATGATTTTGTTTCCGAAGAAGAAGGAACTGGAGTCGTCCACATGGCGCCCACGGGTGAGGACGATGCGCGTATTTTGACCGCGCACAATGTGCCTCTGCATTATCCGTTTGACGACAATGGATTTTTTGATGACACAATGCCACCGCTTAAAGGTCTTTACTTCCGTGAAGACCCAACGGTCGAAAGTTCAAAAGAAAATAATGCGAACAAATGGGTTTTGGAAAATTTGGGAGACAAACTTTTTAAGCGCGAACAAGTCCGGCACAGTTATCCGCATTGTTGGCGCAGTGAATGCGCGCTCATGTATCGGGGCGTACACACGTGGTTTGTAAATGTGGGAAAACTCAAAAAACAAATGATCGCGGAAAATAAAAAAATTAATTGGATTCCCGCGCATTTGCGCGACGGACGATTTGGAAAAATGCTCGAGATGGCGCCCGATTGGGCGATTTCCCGCAGTCGTTATTGGGGAACTCCTCTGCCTGTCTGGCGTTGCGATAAATGTGACGAAGTGCAAGTCGTGACTTCCCGCACAGAACTCGAAAAACTGTCTGGCAAAAAAGTGAAAGACCTGCACCGACATTTTGTGGATGATCTGAACTGGAAATGTGAGAAATGCGAGAAATCGGCTCCCCTTTGTAAGGGGAGATGTCCCGATCCCGACTTGTCGGGAGAGGAACAGAGGGGTTTAGGGATTTTCCGCCGGATTCCAGAAGTCCTTGACTGCTGGTTTGAGTCAGGTGCGATGCCGTATGCCTCAATTCACTATCCATTTACACAAAAAGAATTCCAGCCCGCCGACTTCATCGCCGAAGGACTCGATCAGACACGCGGATGGTTTTACACATTGCATGTGCTTGGAACCGCACTTTTTGGAAAACCGATTTTCAAAAACGTCATTACCAATGGAATCGTACTGGCTGAGGACGGAACAAAGATGTCGAAATCCAAGAAAAATTATCCTGATCCGTCTTTAGTTTTTCATGAATACGGAGCGGATGCGATGCGATTTTATTTACTGAGTTCCCCTGTGGCACGTGGAGAAAATTTACGTTTCACGGAGCACGGCGTAGAAGAAGTTTTAAAATCCGTGCTTCTCCCGCTCCGCTCCACCTACCAATTTTTCTCGACCTACGCGAATATCGACGGATGGAAGCCAACGAAATTTATTTATTCTCGACACGGAGAATCTGATTCTAATGTCAAAGGATTTTATTCCGGAAAAAGAGAGAACGCGCATCATCTGACTGCCAAGGGCAAAAAAGATATTCAGGCTCTGGCACAGCGTATTGATGATTTTGACGTCCTTGTGTCCTCCCCATTTATCCGCACCAAAGAAACAGCGGAGATATATAAAAAAGAAAAAAAATTCTCAGGGGAAATCCTCATAGATGAAAGACTCCGAGAAATCGAATTTGGTGGTTTGGAAGGCAAACCTGTTATTCCTGCCCTCGAGAGAATGAGACACAAAGAAGTCGAACCAGTCTCTGAGATCATCCAGCGTATGAGATCTGCCTTTGATGACATGTCCAAAACATACCAAGGAAAAACCGTGCTCGTTGTGTCTCACGGCGGACCAATACGAGAACTGGAAGCCAGCCTCAACAATCTTTCTGAAGTAGAAGATATTGTAATGATTCCTATGGCTCAAACCGGAACGGTCAAAACTTTTTTTGCTTCCCCCGAAAGCAAAAACGAACTCGATCAATGGATTTTGTCACAGCTTCAAAGCGCACTGGGAGAATTTAGCGCGCAATTTGATGCGTACAATTTAGAGGGCGCTCTCCAAGTTATTCCATCATTCATCGATCAACTGAATAACTGGTACCTGCGTCGGTCTAGACGCCGATTTTGGGCATCTGGGATAGATGCTGATAAACAGTCCGCCTACCAAACACTGCATTGTATTTTGCTTACCCTGGCGAAAATACTTGCTCCCGTGTGTCCGTTTTTTGCGGAAAAATTGTTCAAAGATTTGGGCGGAGGAGAATCAGTTCATTTGGAATATTTCCCTCATCCACACTCAGAATGGGTGAACAAAAAACTGGAGAAGAAAGTATTACTCGAACGAGAAATTGTGTCGCTTGCCGCCAGTATCAGGGCGCGGGCCAAAATAAAACTCCGACAACCGCTCGGAACACTGCGATTTATAACGACAGAAAAAAGTTCCCTCGATCTCGACATCATCCGCGAAGAAGCGAATGTCAAAAACGTGGAAGTCTTGAAATCAGTCAAAGGACTCGCAGAACGCGTAGTGCGCGTAGATGCCAAAAAAGTCGGACCGCGCCTTGGTGGTAAAGTGCAAGAGCTCATTCAAAAGGGGAAATCAGGAGATTTTGAAATAGTACCCGAGACGGCGCCGTATCGGGTTCAAATTGCGGGAGAGCTTCTCGAACCTGATGAATTTGAATTTGGATTTGTGTGTCAAAAAGGAGTAGAAGCAGAAGCCACCCCTCGCACAGTGGTATTACTGGACACAGAAATCACTGAAGATTTGAAGCTGGAAGGCATCGCCCGCGAACTCATCCGTATGATTCAGGAAATGCGCAAAGACAAAAATTTTGAAGTTTCAGACCGCATTTCTGTACGCTACGAAACCACTTCCAAACTTCTTCGTTCCGCCTTTGAAACGTTTCGTGAAATGATTTCCACAGAAACCCTCACCGAAGAAATCATCCGCGGAGAGTCCCCTGACCTCACTGAAGCAGTGGATATTGAAGGAGAGAAAGTGGTGGTGGAAGTGAGTAAAATGTAATGATTAATGAGTAATGATTAATAATTTCCCTCGTCATTCCGGCTTGTCCGGAATCCTGTGAAAAAATATCATGCTTGCAAGCGTTAGCGGTGAACCTGTGTGAGATAGGCGCTCAGCGCTTACGTACAAGATAAAGACGCTTCTGATTCCGGGCAAGCCGGAATGACACTATAAAATGGAACAAACCCTCTACGACCTTCTCAAATCACTCAACATCGAGTACCAAAAACTCGAACATGAACCTGTGTTTACGTGTGAAGCATCAGAAGATTTTTACGCGCGTAATAAACTTGATGGCGCGAAATGCAAAACCTTGTTTCTCCGCAACCGCAAAGGCGACCAACACTACATGGCAGTCGTCCTTGCCGACAACCGCGTCGATATAAAAAATCTCACAGATTTTCTTGATGCGGGACAACGCCTCAGTTTCGCCTCTCCCGAACGTCTCCAAAAACATCTCGGCGTCACGCCAGGGTCCGTCACCCCTTTCGCACTCATTCATCCAGAAGCATCTAACATTCCTGTGGTCGTCGACAAAGGGATTTTAGCGCACGATTGGGTTCACTTTCACCCACTTCGAAATACTGCGACCTTGCGCCTCAAAAAAGACGACTTTTTGAAATTTCTCAAGTCGCGAGGGAATGAGGTGAAGTTTTATGAGTTTTAATTTTTCTTGTCATCCTGGACCCTGTGCTGAACTTGATTCAGTATTGTTTCAGGATCTCCCCTCATCATCCCCGCCACGCCAAAGGCGGGTAAACTCCGGCGGGGATCCAGTTTACAACCCACAGTAAATGCACCTAGATTCCTGCCTGACGCTTCGCTATTCATTTGCGTCGTTCGTTTACGAGAAGCTCCGCTTCTTATAGCTCACTATCCTCAATGACCTGCAGGAATGACAGGAATGAGTTTGTTTATATAATCGATTATATAAACGTTTATATAATCGAAAAAAGAACAAAAACATTTCGAACTAGGTCTGAAGGCTCCAACTTAAGACCGGAAAGGAAACTCTCAAAAATAGTAAAAAACAAGGCGACAAGCCAAAACGACAAAGCATTTGTCGTCCCGAGCGAAGCCGAGGGATCCCTCACCCTGTTCGGGACGATACTTGAAGTATCGTTTTGGCGAAGGGAACCCCGTATCAAGTACGGGACAGGCTTTGTTTTTTGCATTTTTCAGAGTTTCCCCCTAATGCAAAAACGCCCGCATCCCAGTCAGCACCGTTGCCATCCCCAGTTCATCGCATTTCGCAAAAACCTCAGCGTCTTTTATAGATCCCCCCGGCTGAATAATCGCAGAAATTCCTGCATCTCCTGCTGACTCCACCGCATCTGGAAAAGGAAAGAAAGCGTCTGACGCAAGTACCGCTCCTTTGGCATTTTCTCCAGCTTGCGCGAGAGCGTTTCGCATCGCGTCCACACGAGACGTCTGCCCGCCATTGGCGCCAATGAGCGCGCCGTCTTTGACGACTGCAATGGCGTTGGATTTGACGATTTTGACAATCTTCCATGCGACCTCTAAGTCTTTGAGTTCTTCGGAGGTGGGCTGTTTCTTGGTCGCGACTTTTAAATTCTGGAAATCAGGTTCCGCGATATCGGCATCTTGCACGAGCGTCCCGCCACGGATTTTTCGGATACTGAGATCTCGTGTGCGTTCCGCGAAATCAGGAACACGCAAAACTCTGAGATTTTTCTTGCTTCGTAACACCTCTAACGCGTCCGCGTCGTAGTCGGGGGCAATGACGATCTCATTGAAAAAACTGACGATGCGTTCGGCTAATTTTTTTGTCACTTTTCTATTTACCGCAATCACCCCGCCAAAAGCAGACACATTGTCGCCTTCATTGTAGGCGCGATCAAACGCGTCTTCGATAGTTTCTCCCACTGCTCCGCAACAGGGAGAGGCGTGTTTAATAATGCAAGCAAAAGGTTCTGAAAAAGACATCGCCAGTTCCAATGCGCCATTGGCGTCTTGGAAATTGTTGTAGCTCATCGGCTTGCCATTCAGGATTTCTGCGTGGACGAGATTGGCACCGCTGGCAAATGGATCGGATAAAATGACTGCCTTCTGATGCGGGTTTTCGCCATAGCGAAGGGGCATAGAATGGCTCTCCTCAGCCCAGAATTTGGCGATCAGGAGATCATAATGCGCGGTCATTTCGAAGACTTTGGTGGCGAGAGCTTTGCGAAATTCCAGCGACAAGTCGCCTTTTTGGAGTTCCGAAATCACTTGGTCGTAATCTGCGGGATCGACCACTGGCGCGCAAAACTCGTAATTTTTCGCCGCGGCGCGAATCATAGATGGTCCGCCAATGTCGATTTGTTCCACTTTTTCTTCAAAACTTTTTTTTGCGTCCTCATAGGTCGCCTTGAAGGGATAGAGATTCACCACTACGAGATCAATATTCTCGATATTGTTTGTTTCACAAAATTCCTGATGAGAGGCTTCATTTCGCAAATTCAAAATCCCGCCAAAAACTTGTGGTGTGAGCGTTTTAATCCGTCCATCGAGTCCTTCCGGAAATCCAGTGAAATCGGATACTTCCGTTAAGTTTTTGATACCAGCACTTTGCAATTCCCGAAAAGTTCCGCCGGTGGAAATAATTCTGTATCCTAACGCTTCTAATTTCTTCGCAAATTCGATGATACCAGTCTTGTCGGAGACGGAGAGAAGTGCGTTTTTCATACTCTTAAAGTGTACTGCTCCAAACACGATTTGACAAATTATAAATTATTTGTAAATTACGCACACATTAATCCTAGCAATCATATGAGAATTCGACCTGAACGTCTCGGTCTCGATCCGGCAAAATTAGATCCCCTTACAGGAGATTTCATACTGCCAAGCACCCCCGAAACGGAAGCTGAAAGAGCACGAAAGGAGGCTCTCAACCGTATCAAAAAGGTAGATCCGACCATCGCTGCTGCCGTCCGAGGAAAACAAAACGGAAATGGAGAAAACATTGAACAATCTTCTCTCTAACATTCATTCAAAACCATGAAGAACAATCCTGAAAATTTCCAAAACAGAGTCGGAGACTATCAAACATTAACAGACCATCCCAATTGGAATGAAGTGGCACGTGCTTCTTTTGACAGTTCTGGCTCTATGGATGAATTACATGCACAGCAAGACGTTCTCGATGGGCAAGGTATATCATGGAAAATCGCATGCCTGGAGACAGACGGGCAAGAAACATGGTTTCTTTTTTCCTATCTTCCGGATGAACTACCAAACAACACTCCTCTCACTCCTGTACAAAGAGCACGAAACGGTGTAACAAACAGCTTCAAAGATGCCATCGGTCCTATTGATGATAACTCACATCCCCCCTTTCCTACTTCGTGGAAATAAAAATTTCCGCAGAATTTGGATTCGCAAGGAGTCGATTTTGAAGCACTTTTTTGATGGCGCTTTTTGACGCGTTTCCAAAGTTCCAACACTTATAGATTTTTACGTCGACGCTTTTTCCGAGGAGTTTGGAAAGTTTTTCGGCTAAGGCGGTCGCTTGGTCGTCTTCAAACGGGAGCACTGCGAACTTTATTCCTGTTTTGTCATCCCGAACTTGGTTCAGCATCTCCCTCGCATGATTTGAGGCTTGAGATCCCGAAACAAGCCTGCCCGCCGTGGTGGGTTCAGCATGACAAGGGGTGGGCAGGAGCACCTCTTTGTTCGGATTGAGGATCAATCCTGAATCGATGATTTTTCCAAGAGATTCTTCGTCCGCCGTGGCAGACTCAGAATGACAAGGGGAAATTTCGTAGAACACAGAGCGCTCTAGTTTTATATTTTCTCCGGCAATATTTGAAGCCGCTTGAGACAGCGTAAACGCTTCGTTGTCGGTGATGATGAGCTTCTTTTCCAAGTAGAGACGCAGCATTGCTGCGTCCCTACAAAATGGTTGAATTTTCGGCGTCTGGCTTTTGGAGAAATCTCCAATGCGCACTTTTTTGGGTGACTTTTTTTCTTCAATCCACTTTCGCATCGACTGGAAAACTTGATCTCCATCACAAGCATCATAGAACCGCTCTGGGTGTGGCATAATTGCCCCTATTGTTCCCTCGTCATTCACAAGCATCGCGACGGCAAACTTTGCGCCGTTGGGCGTCGTGGGAAAATTTGCATCAACTTTGCCATCTTCATCGCAGTACCGAAACGCCACATTCTTCCCCGACTTGAGCGTTTCCAATGCTTTATCGTCTACCGACGTAAATCGTCCCTCTCCATGTGCCATAGGAATGCGAATAAGCCCAGAAACCGAATTCGTAAACGCGGTGTCCGTACGCTCCGGTTTAATAATCTTCCATGCATTATAAAACCCCGTTCCTATCACGTGTCCTTCGGCATTTCTTCGCACATTTTCTGCCAAAGCAAAAGGCACGGGGTTCTCCCCGATCGGAATCATGCCCGATTCGACAATCATCTGCGCGCCATTGCACACTCCCAGAATTACTTTTCCTTTTTCGGCTTCGGCTCTCAGTGCATCAAATATTTTTTCTCGTGCAGAAATCGCGCCTGACCGTCCGCGATCTTCAAAAGAAAACCCCCCAGGCAAAAAGTAGGCATCGAATTGCCCAATCTTTTCCGGTTCGTTCCAGCGCACGATTTCTCCAGCAAATCCGTTTCCCTTCGCTGCACGCAGAGACTCGGTCTCACAGTTATTTCCAGGGAAGGCGACAACAGCGATCTTTGGGATCATGTGGGAAGATTGTACGGATTTTTGAGGAGAAAAAAAGAGGAAGGAAATTTGACAAAAATCAAAAAACAAATAAAAGAGAGTCACTATGGAAACGAACAATCAATTGCTTCCTAAGCTTGAAGTGTTGGAAAATGGCATAGATGTTGGTGAGGATGTATACGTCCGCACACGTATACAGGATGAGAATGATTTTCTGAAACTTGTGGGAGAAATTCGAAGATTGGGGAAAGGTGGAGCTATGTCGGTAATAGAACACCCTGAGGTATTTGCACAGGGAATTGGAATCGTACGGAAAAATGAAGAAGGGGAGTCTGTAATTTGGATCCGAAGAGAGGTAGTCAAAACAATTACAGAATTGCTGCAGGCGGCGTAATTAAGCCATTGAGTTAATTTCAAAAATCACTACACTTTCCCTGTCATGGAAATTCTATTTTTTGTCGTCGGAGCACTGGCTGGAAGCGCTGTACTTTGGGCGCTAAAAAAAGGTGAAATCGCAACCCTCAAAGCCGAAGGAGGACAAACAAAAGAAAAGCAGGAAGCGCTGAGCGAAGCCAAACAGGAAATCACAAAACTCACGGAAAATGTAAAAAACGAATGGGCACAGAATAAAAAGTTAGAGGAAAAAAATGAAACATTGCGAGGCAGATGTTCAGAATTGGAGCGGAAAATTTCTCAGTTTGAGGAGTCAAAAGAACGAAAGGAGAAAGAATTTGAGAAATTGGTGCAAGAATTAAACCAAGCCAAAGAAGCATTGGCAGACGAAAGAAATAGAATTCGTCGAGAAGACGAAGAACGACTGACGGAGCAAGAAGAAGAGCGGAATCGCATTTGGAATGACCACGAAAATCTGGTTCTCGCGACACTGCGTGATATTTGCCAGAAACCGAAAATTGGGTTTCAGTTTTTTGAAAACACCAATCTCCCCGCAGATTTCACAGGAGAGCTGAAACCAGATTTTCTCATTGAATTTTTGGGACAATACATTGTATTTGATGCCAAAAAATCCAAAGATCCTAAAAATTATATCCGCACTCAAGTCAAAGAAACCGCCCGAAAACTCAAAGACAACGCTCAAATCTACTCGATCGTATTTTTTGTGATGCCACAAAATGAAATCGAAGAACTCAAAGAAACAAGTTTTTTTGAGGGCGGATATTCTTTTTATGTGGTGCCTCAATATGCGCTTGAACCACTTTTGGCGAATTTTAAGAAAATCTCTGAATACGAAAAAATTCAAGAAATGGATCCGCAGGATAGAGAAAATATTGTGAACCTTATTGCGGGATATGATCGACATATTTCATTCCAGAATGCGGCGAATATCTTACTTGCCAAAGAATCTATTGATCTCATGCAGTCAAAAGAGCGAAATTTGGCGCCGGAATTACTGCAGGAAATTAATATCAAAAAACAACACATACGTCCTTTGAGTTTAAAACCGACAGACATCAAAAAACTAGAAAACCTTGACCGACAACACTCAGAAATTGAGAGCATGGTAAAACCAGCTCCCGATATTGCCAAAAAAGATATTGATGACGCTAAAAATTCTCTCTTTTCTTGATGCAATTACACTATTTTGTACAAAATAGTGTAATAAATTTTGACATAAATTTTGTACGGTGATAGAATGTTCGCGGTGTCATCACTACCTCTGACATGAAAACCACAACAAACCAGGATTCTTCCTTTATAATCCAAAATCAGAATGTTCCCATTTCTGAATTTCGCACCAATATCTCGCATTTTGTGGATAATGCGGAAAATCTGGGCATATCTGTGGTGGTCATTCGCAATTCCCGCCCTTCGGCCGCACTTGTGGGAAGTGAAGAGTATGAACAGTTCCGACAATGGAGAAAAGAGCAATTCTGGAAAGAAACAGACGAAGCTTTCGAAGAACTCGAAAAAGGAGAAGGGAAATCATTTGATTCTATGGAGGAATTAATTGCTGATTTAAATAATGATCAAGAAGATTCGTTATAGTTCTCGATTTATCAGAAGTTATAAGAAACTTCCAATTTCCACGCAAAACATAATAAAAGGGAAATTAAAAGTACTGAGCCAAGATACTTTTGCTCCATCTCTTAAAACTCATAAGCTAAAAGGTCGACTCTATCCTTGCTATAGTTTTTCCGTACAGAAGGATATGAGAGTTATTTTTCGAATAACAAAAACAGGAGAAATTCACCTTGCAAACATTGGAACTCACGACGAAGTGTATTAAAATAAGAATATGGAGACATTATTAGTAGGGGCCTTGTACTTTCTTGGTTGTATGATTCCAAGTGTGATAGGGGTGTCCTTATTGCTGTATGGAACAACATTAATTACTGATTCCATACATTTTAATTGGATTTTCGTGATTATTCTTAGCTCGATCATCAGTTTAATTTTTACATTGTTAGCTATACGAAATGACGAAATGAGATAATTTTATTTCGAAGTCTAGAAATCTTTGTTAGAATAGAATTGATGCAACTCGACTTCACGACCCCAAACGCTGACGCGCTCCTCAAGGAACACAACATTGGTCTAAAACTTTCTGAAGCCCGAGACTTACAACATGAACTTGGTCGCCCCATGACGCTGACCGAAGCGACAATCTTTGGTATACAATTGTCAGAACACTGCTCGTATAAATCGTCCCGCAAGTTTCTAAAAACCCTGCCCACCAAAGGACCACAAGTGATTTTGGGTCCCGCAGAGGATTCGGGGATTGTGGAAGTATTCGAGTATGAGGGGGAGAAATACGCGATTGCAGTGTCTCATGAATCACACAATCATCCGTCCCAAATTGTGCCCTATGAAGGTGCGGCGACAGGCGTGGGAGGCATCGTACGAGACATTTTGTGCATGGGAGCGCGTCCATGCGGAACATTGGATTCGCTTCGTTTTGGCAATGTAACGGCGACGGCGTCGTCGCCGATCCAAAGAAATATTGCTCGTGAAGTCGTGCGAGGAGTGGCGGGATACGGCAACCCTCTGGGCGTGCCAAATGTGGGTGGGGACGCGTACTTTGACGAAGGATTTGATGAAAATTGTCTGGTGAATGTAACTGCCATGGGGTCACTCAGGGGATCAGATCTAATTCATTCGTATGTGCCCCACAACGCCGCAGAAGAAAAATGGGAATTTGTTCTCATCGGAAAACCGACGGATAATTCCGGATTCGGGGGGGCGAGTTTCGCATCCGATACGTTTGAGGAAGATGATGATTTGGAGCAAAAAAAAGCAGCGGTGCAAGAACCCAATCCATTTCTGGAGAGACATTTAGTCGCTTCTATTCTCGACCTCTTTGAGACGCTGAAACGCGAAAAAAAGTACCACCAGATTGCGTGTAAAGATTTGGGCGCGGGAGGGGTGACCTGCGCGACCGTAGAGCTTGCCGATGGGGGTGGATATGGAGCAGATATAGAGCTTGATAAACTTCATATTGCGGGAGACTTCCCGCCACATGTCTTGGCGTGCTCAGAAACCCAGGAGCGGTTCTGCATTGCCTGTCATCCGGATTTGACGCAAAAAATTCTTGACCACTTCAACAAAAAATGGGAACTGGGGAAGGTGGCAGAGAATGCAGGCGCGACCTGCATTGGAACCGTCCGCGCAGACGGACAATTTATTATGAAGTGGAATAACGAAACGCTTTGTGATGCACCAGCGAGCTTGATCACACAAGGAATTTCGTATGACAGGGAGTACACGATTCCGGATGTTTCAAAGGATCGAACCGAAGTGCAGTGGGAGAATGGGGAGATAGTGTTTGTTTGATTTCGCATTATTCCCCCCTCTTGAAGGGAAGAGGGGGCGAGGGGGTGTTATTGTTTCTCGTAACACCCCTGCTCCCCGCCACGGCGGGGAGCTTTCCCCTCTTAATCCTAAGAGGGGAGAATTAGGAATGACATTTTTCTTTTTTTCTGCTACGTTGCGCCTCGATGAATTGCATATTTCAGAGTTCTGATTTTGGAGCGCTTGTCTTGGGACGAGAGGTTTTGAAATCTCGTCCTGATGCTATCCTAGAGTTCTGGGTGGGACAGGAAACCCCCTCTATCCCCCTTACAAAGGGGGACAAAAAAGATGATGCCCCTGAGCGAAAGCCGAAGGACAGAAGGGTTTTGTGCGAATCAGACCTTTGGGAACCAGCAATCCAAAGCATCGTGGGAGAAATCACGCGTTTTGGACGGATTGGGATTTTTTGTGATCGGAAAAATACGGACGCAAAGGAATTTTTTTGTCAGGACAGGTTAAAAACCTGTCCCTACGAGTACAAACCAAAGGATAAAAGAGCCGAAAAATCTCCTCGGCTTTCTTTTTTTGAAACACAAGTTCTACATCACATGGCAAACGAAGGAATGGCAGACAGTGTGGAATTTCGTCGCTTGGCACGAAAATTTTTGCGCCACACGAAGCACGCACACTGCGATACAATTTTCTTCTGCGAAGCGATTTTTGGCGAAGGAAAAACCAGAAAAATTCTTCAACATTTGGCAGGAACACAAATGAAAGTAGTCGTTCCCAGTGACTTTGTTTTTCTGTCAATAACCGAGACGGCGCCGTCTCAGAAACAAGAGATAAAAAGAGGTATCACCATCTACACAGAAGACAGTCTGGAATTTACAAAAAAAAGAGCAGAGACGATTTTGCGGACGAAGCTGAAAGACTCTGACATGAAACAAGATTAAGGGGTGTATACTGGGGGTATACATACGCATATCACGTAGTACGTACAAAATCCCAAATAACAAGCACCAAATTCCAAATAAATTCGAAATACCAAATTAGAAACTCTAAACTTTTTTGTTTTGGATTTGCGATTTCGAGTTTGGTATTTATTTGTTTTTTGGGATTTGTATTTTGTTATTTTCAATTGCAGAGCTCTAATATCTCTTGTTACTTGTCCCCATTTATGGTACAATAAGGAGATGGGGCAGAATAATTTCACCTTCCTAGGGAACATCAATCGTGAATTTGAAGAACGAGAGGTAGAGAAACGCGCTCGGTCTTTGGGGATCGGGTATGTAAATCTTTCTCGTTTCCCTCCCAACCCAGATGCGTTAAAAATCATCCCCGAAGAAGATGCTCGGACTGCGCTCCTATTTCCCCTGGAGAAAAACGGAAAAGAGCTGAGCATTGCCCTCGCCGATCCTGACAAACCGGAAACAAAGGTCAAAATTCAGGAACTGGAAAATCAATTTCAAGTTTCTCTTTTCCTTGCTTCTCGTCTCGGATTAGATCAAGCCTATGAAGCATATAAATCAGATTTTCTTCACAAAAAATCAGTGCAAAAAAAAGTTCTTTTTGAGGAACGATCCGAAGAAAATCTTAAGTCAAAAATCGCCTCTTTGACAGAACTCAAAGAAAAAATAAATACACTTCCTGCCGCCACCGCACTGAGTGAAATAGAAATGTCAGCGGTTCATTCAAATGCGTCTGATATCCACTTTCAGCCACAAGAACAAGGAGTAACGCTCCGTTTTCGGGTAGATGGCATTTTGCACAACATTTTTGATATTGTGCCTGCGCAAGCCAAGAAACTTATTACGCGCATAAAGTACGAAGCAGGCATGCGATCGAATGTCTCGACATTACCACAAGATGGACATATCAGCTTTTCGGCCAATAATCGAAAAATCGATTTACGTATTTCAACGCTTCCAACCCCTTTTGGAGAATCTATTGTGATGCGTCTTTTGGATGCCGAAAGAGGAATCCAGAGTTTTACGGATCTTGGATTTTCCGAGCATGTACGCGATTGTATTCTCCTCGCCCTACGCGAAAAGACGGGGCTCATTCTCGTAACAGGACCCACGGGGAGCGGGAAAACAACAACCTTGTACTCTATGCTCGCCGAACTGAATCTGCCCGATCGAAAACTCGTAACGCTAGAAGACCCAATTGAGTACCAATTACCCGGCGTTTCTCAATCACAAGTGGATGAGGAAAAAGAATATAATTTTGACAACGGGCTTGCCGCACTCCTTCGTCACGATCCGGATATAATTTTGGTGGGAGAAATTCGAACGCGCACCACGGCTCATTTGGCCGCCGAAGCCGCTCTCACCGGACACGGGGTACTGAGTTCGCTTCATACCAATTCAGCGATAGGCGCTATTTCTCGTCTGAGAAATTTGGGACTGGAAAATTTCAATATGGCACCCGCTTTGACAGCGATATTTGCTCAACGTTTAGTGCGAAACGTCTGTACATGCGCCACAGAAGTTCCTCTTCCCAATGATGCAAAATTTCGCGCCGCTTTCGAACGAGTAAAAAAAATACGACCGGAATTTGAAACAAAAACGACCATTCTGAGAGCCAAAGGATGTGAAAAATGCTCCGATACCGGATACATAGGACGTATGGCAATCTGTGAAGCATTTCTCGTAACGGATGAAATTCGAAAAATGATTTTGGAACAGAAATCAGAGCAGGAAATTTCACATTTTCTCAATACAAAATCCGATTTTCTCACTCTCTTTGAGGACGGAGTATTAAAAATCTTGGAAGAACGAACCACGCTCGAAGAACTCTACCGTGTCACGAGTTAAAAATGTATGTCTCGGGAGTATACATTTTCGTATCATGTAGTACGTATTTCGTATTACGTATGCCTAATAATGGCACAAAAACCCATTCCTATTGTCATCGCGCCTGCCTTGCCGATCTAGGCCAGGGAGTCCCGCTTTAGACCAGCTATAGGGAAGAGTCAAAAGAAAAGAAGTGATTTTGATGGAGAAAAGAAAAAAGGAAACGAAGGAATTTTCTCGCTGTGGCTAAAATAGCGGTGTAGTAGTGCTTCCCTCGATCACGGATTTGTTGGTAG
>JAIPGU010000011.1 GCA_021735575.1 Candidatus Altimarinota bacterium
CAAACATAAAATGTCATATCCTTCGCTTTCTCCTTGTCATCTCGACTGAACCCCGCAAAGCGGGGTGAATGGAGAGATCTCTTGCATTTTTTAAGGGATTCCTCCGCTTCGGTCGGAATGACAATGTGTGTCATTTTATTTTTGGTTAGCGACAAGCCCGAGGAGCTTCATTTTCTCATTTCTCATTATTTTCTCTCTTCGCAATTCTAAGCTCTCAGTTCTTCATCTTTTCTTGTAGTATAAAAAAACAAAAAACACTTTTCCGCTACCGAAAAATGAACAAATAATTTGCCCATGTGCAAAAGTTTTGTTTCAATTCAAATTGAGTAATTTTTGTATTCTCGTTCAAAAAAATGAAACGACTCGATTGGCGCGCATTCATCTTTGGTCTCACATTTCTTTCGGCGACCGTTTTTGCCGTGCCGATATTTTACGGACAGACGAGCACACAAGATTGGTATTTCAATGATCAAGTGTTGATTGATGGAGTTACATTGCCATCCGACATGGATGCCAACACCGGGAAAAGCACGGTTTCCATCGAAGGAGAAGGGACTATGATGATCGGCCACCAAACAAAGGGGGCTGGAAAACTCAACGTAACGGTTGTAGGAGGCACGACCATTACTTCCGAGAGACGCTGGGAATCAGGCGATACGAAAGTATGGTGGGAGGGAATTTTCCCAGTTCCTGGAGAAGGACAGGATCCTTCTTCCGATAAGGTTTCGTTTGCAACAGAAGGGAAACATCCCGATAGTTGGATCGTGCCATTGGCAACATACAGCATGGGACTCTCCAATGAGACCTTCCAATTTTCGAAACCGGCTTATTTCACATTTGCTACAGAAATTCCTGACGGAACAAAATTATGGATGGCATTCAAAGAAAAAGTGACTCCGGCAGAAAATGCAGATGCTGAATGGAAAATCGCCGAAGGAGATTTTTGTGTCGTGGAAGATGACATTTGTCAGGTGACGCTGAACGAATTAAATGAGGTATCTTTTGTGGAGGAATACTTTCGCGTATGTCCTCGATCAGGCAGTTCTGACACACAAGTGGAAAATGGGACTATCGGCGCCGCTCCGAAATGCTCGGTATCATGCAATCGTGGATATACCTTGGATTATGCCAATATGAAATGTGTTGCCGATGAAGAAGAGGAAATACCACAATCGGTTGAAACCGAATCAGGATCGGAAACTGCAGAGGCGACGACCATCGCACCGGAAGTGAAAAGTTTCCGTCCGGGGTATCTTCGTTTTGCGGGGACAAGAAGTCAGCTGGAGAATGTTATTGAAACCGAAGGTCTTTCGGGGGATGAACTTGCACGTGCACAAAGGCATAACGCTTCCGTTCGAAAAACAGTGGCGGATGATATGCCGGAAGAAGTGCTGGATACAACATCCGCTGATTCTGAAAAAGACAGTTTCCTGAATTATTTGCTTCAAATACGAAACTTCTTTGGAGCTGATTCGAATGCAAATGTGGTTCGATCAGAAGAAGCGAGAAATGAAGCTGAAAGTGAGGAAAATGCGGATACCGAAGAGACACATGCTTCCGCTCCGCTCCTCCCAAGCACCGGTCCCGGTATTTTTCTCGGGGTGGCGGCACTTGGTCTCGGTTGTATGATGATCGGCCGACGAAGGAAATAAATATCGATTTACAGTAGTGGGAATTTGTGGGTTAAAGGGAAAAACCGTGAGGGGTCGCGGTTTTTCCCACGTAGGAAAAAATCTGTGCGAAGTATTAAAACGCATTTTTTGCTTTTTTTTATAATTTATCAGACTTTCCTAATATTACTTGCCTCACCGCAAAATATTTTGTTACAATAACGAAGTGATATCTTTGCCAAAAAATTATTCTCTTCGGTAAAGAAGTCTTCCCTCACAAAACACAATTAAAAACGTACTCGTCATGAAACAAAAAAAGTTTTTCGCTCTCATTCTTTTCGGAAGTATATTGGGGAATGTTTTCAGCACATTTTCAACGGTAGAAGCATACCGTGATCTTTCCCCGTCATCTTCCATCTATCCGGCAGTGCAAAACCTCATTAATCGAGGTGTTTTGGAAGACGGAGCTTTCTTTCGAGCAGACACTCCCGTCCCGGCACAAATGTTCTGGGAAGTACTTTTACGTGATGCAGGATTCGATCCACATTCGGCAACGTTCGATACACCCCTTCCGCCGAATATCCGAGACAGCGATCCCATTGCTCAATTTCTGCGCGAAGCAGGCAGGAGAGGATTTATCAACCTCGAAGAAGATTTCGATAAAGAAGCGATTCTCTCACGAGCTGAAGCGGTCGAACTTTTTGTAACAACAAAAGGCATTCTTCCTCCACGAACCGTTTCCAATGTTTTCTTGCGCAAAACGTCCGGCGTTCCTCCTCGCGAGCCGGAATATTTGAAATTTTTTGAAGCCGCTTACGCGTCTCATGTCTTGGAAGATCTGGATATAAATCCAGTTCGTCCACACGATACCCTCACCCGAAGGGACTTGGTACGTTGGATTTATAACTACGAAACCAAAGGAGAAAAAATATCGACCCTCAATCCTAGAGGAGCACAGGCATTCAGTCAAAACGCACGCACGAGACGACCAACAAACGACAAAGACACATCCCCTTCCCCAACACAAAACGCCCCTGCTGTCATTCGAATCCAAACATTGGACAGTGGAGCCCTTACTGAAGTTCGCGAGGTGGGACAAGGATTGCAAATACCGGATGGACGTATTGTGGAAGAAGTCTTCAGACGACTGGCAAATGAGTATCGGTTTCCAGAAGATCTTACAGAAGAAAAAAAACGAGAAATGGTAAACGCTGGCATTGCCGCAATGGTTCGAAAAATGGGAGATAAGTATTCGAGCTATATTGAGCCCGCAAACGCACAAGACTTTCAAGATGAACTCAATGGACAATATGAAGGGATCGGTGCATATGTGGAAATGAACGCAAAAGAAGAGTTTATGATTACGTCCCCCATTACCGGATCGCCTGCGGAAAAAGCGGGAGTCATGCCAGGAGACATCGTAACGCAAGTAGATGGGTATGACATTAGTGGAGAATCTGTGACGGACATTATTCACCGCATTAAGGGACCAGCCGGAACACAAGTAACGCTCACTATTTCTCGTGGAGAAGAATCACTTGAGATTACTATCACTCGAGGAGAAATAGAGGTTCCTTCTATTACTCTCAAATGGGAACGAGATATTCCAGTGATTGGACTCCATAAGTTCACAAAAGAAACAAAAGATGACTTGGAGAAAATACTGATCGAAGAAGTACTTCCCAAAAATCCACGAGGCATGGTTTTTGATCTCCGCAACAATCCCGGAGGATTTCTTACCTCCGCAGTCGAAGTAGGAGAACTTTTCCTCAAAGAAGGGGATGTTATTTTCTCTGTTGATTACAGCGATCGGACACAAGATTTTAAGTCATCCCAAAAAGGACTTCTCTATGGGCGAAGAAATATTGTTTTTTTGCAGAACAAAGGAAGTGCCTCCGCTTCTGAAATTCTCACCGGAATGGTACAGGACTACAATATTGGGCCTATTATCGGAGAAACATCTGTTGGGAAAGGAACTGTACAAAATGTCAGTCCCATGTCCAATGGTGCCACTTTAAAACTCACTATTGCAAAATGGCTCACTCCCAAATCAAGATGGATACAGTCAGGAGAAAAAGAGGAAGACCACGGCGTGAAACCAGACATCGAGGTAGTAAGTCCAACTCCTAAGCAAAAACAAGAGGGAGTCGACCCACAATTGGACGTCGCTGTGCAATACGTCCTTACGCACTAGAAGGAAGGGGAGTGTTTAGTGTTTAGTGTTTAGTAGAGCGTATGGAATGGCAGATTTCCCGTAGAGACGCAGCAATGCTGCGTCCCCATAGTTTAGTTCAATCTGCGGGACTCAGTAAGACGAGTTGAAGAACCTATACATAATACGTGATACGTAATACTTGATACTATTATTGACCTGCTCATTCCCCCGCCTCTCCTCTCGTCGCTAACCCATTGGCTCGGCAACGATCTAAAAGTATTGCTTGTGCCAATGCCACGTTAGCATCCGGCGCTTCCGCCCATTTCTTGAGGGCTGGCTGTTGTATCGCTCTCCCGTATGAGAAAGTCAAATTCCATGGCACATCCTCCATAGTATTCATAGCGTTCAGGTGCGCCGTCGCAACCTCTGCGCTCTGTCCTCCCGACAAAAATGCACATCCGGGAACATCTGCCGGAACATATTTTTTGAGTGTTCGTACTGTTGCTTGTGCCACCGTCTCTATGTCCGCCTGATCAGGACAATTTGCTCCCGAAAGCACCATAGAAGGCTTGAGTACGATTCCCGGCAAATAGACCCCTTGATGATTCAAGTCTTGGAATACTATTTCGAGCGTGCGACCAGTCACTTCTTCACATGTCTCCAAAGAGTGAAACCCATCCATAAGTACCTCCGGTTCGACAATAGGTACTATCTCCGCTTCTTGACAAAGCGCCGCATAACGCGCAAGCGCATGAGCATTCGCCCAAAGACAGGCGTCTGTGGGAAGTTTCTTTTCTGCATCAATAGTGATCACCGCCCGCCATTTTGCAAAACGAGCTCCTATGCTTCTATACTCAGCCAATCGTTCTCTCAGACCATCAAGCCCCTCTGTTACCTTTTCCCCCGGATGAAGCGCTAAATCCTTTGCTCCCGTATCCACTTTAATCCCTGGTATAATCCCCTTTTCGTTTAAAACATCAACAAATCGACTCCCGTCATCGGCAAACTGTCGGATTGTTTCGTCAAATAAAATAATACCTCCCAAAAACTCTTCTACTCCTGGAGCAGTAATAAGCATTTGTCTATACTGACGCCTGCTCTCCTCATCACACTCTATTCCGAGTGCATCAAATCTCTTTTTACATGTTCCATGCGATTCGTCCGCGGCAAGTATTCCTTTGCCTTTAGCAACCATGGCTGACGCAATCGATTTCAAAACATCGGTATTCATGGGATCTGAAAAATTAAGAGAAGTGACACTGTTTTTATTGTGGCAAAAAAATAAAACTTTTCAACTTTTGATCTTTTTGACTTTCAAGCTTTTAAATTTTTCCGTTTGTTGACGAAAATAAAAACGTGCTACAATGTCCACTGACTCAATGAATAAAAAAATAAACATATTGTTCGCTCTATTCCTCCCGTTCCTCCTCTTCGGAGGCGTAGCGAGCGTTTCCGCGGGCAATCCGTCGATACACATCCAAGACTCTTTCTCCGGCGAAGAAACAATCGCAAAAATATACGGATTATTTCCTCATGAGCCGTTTTCGTTCTCCCTCCTTCGCCCCAATAATTCTCGCATTGCTTTCTCCTCCGAAGCGGATGAAAATGGGAGGAAACAGCTTTCCATTCCTGGACTTCACTTACAAAAATCTGGCACATATCAAGCGCAAATTGTACGAGACACAGGGACAGAAAGTACGTTTTTTCAAATTCTTCCTGGTCCTGTCTCCGCCTACCGGTCGAGTCTCACCGTAGAACATCCGTCCATCCCCGCAAACGGGAAAGCTACATCCCTCATAACCCTTACGCTTCTCGACGCCTTTGGGAATCCAATAGAAGGGAAACAAGCTTCTCTTTTTTCGTCTCGCAACCAAGACAGAATCCAGAGCCTTACCCCATCCAATGATGCTGGCATTATTCAAACGCACATAGCCTCTGATGTACCAGGAGTATCCGTAGTGTCGGCGGTGGTAGATAGTATTGTTCTTTTTGAAAAACCGGAAGTTGTTTTTCATCTTTCCGATCAAACGTTCCCATTTGTAGGTGCGGACGGAGAAGAAACATGGGGGCAATATCTCAAAGCGCAATTATTTGATAACCAAAATGCGGCGGAAGTCTCCTATTTTTCTTTTGAGAATATCAATACGGAAGCCACTATCGGCAAAACATTCACCGCCAAAATAACAGCTCGAGATGAAAATGGAGACATAGCCCCTTCCTATAGAGGAACGATTCGTTTCTCGTCCAGCGATCCTCAGGCGGATCTTCCGTCCGACTATCAATTCACAACGGATGACCAAGGAGAACACTCGTTTTTTTTGGCATTTGCTTTTCAAACGCCTGGAGAACAAACGCTCGCCGTGCATGATCTGGGAGACTTTCGTATTTCAGGGGAAGCGGAATTCACAGTTGGTTTAGGGGGAGGGAATGTGCCAATACCAAACACCGATCAATCACTGGAACTCCTTACTCCCCGCCCGGGCGTCTACAGACTATCTCGAGTAACTATTACTGGAAGCGCTGTCAACTGTCCCACCGTAAAGATTATTGATGGAGAGACCGTGCTCGTCCCCGAACTGCAAGTAGACCCAAGAGGAAATTTCCTTTTACAAACCCCTCGGCTAGGAGATGGTGTTCATGTTTTTCAAGCGATATGTGTTGCAAATCCAGACATCGCTTCCAATGAACTCTCCATCCGGATAGATCAATCTCCTCCAGAAGGAATTTCCGTTCGAGTAGAGCCGGAAGGCAGTCTGCAAAAAGGAGCTTCATTTCGTGTTTTGGTGACAGGGGATGAACCGCTTTCAGGAGCTCAATCCATTTTTCAGGGAGTGCTTACCCAACATAGCAATGAAGGGACTGTCTGGAGTGCTGATCTATCTGCTCCCCTGCAGTGTGGAGAATTTCCTATCGATGTGACCGCTCTGGATCTCATTGGTAATGAAAAAGAGTTCCCCGCCGCCGGACTTATTCAAGTGATAGGATGTGAAAATGATCCAGAAAATCCTCCCTCCGACTCCCCTCCTGAAACAGGAGGTGATTCTGAAGCAAAAGATACTATTCCTCCTACCGCCGTTGAAAACCTCTCCCCTCAAAGTGGAGATGGGCGCGTCACGCTCCTCTGGTCTCCGGCGGATGATAACGAAGGTATCAAAAATTACCGCGTAGAATTTGGATGCAGAGCCATTGGATCAGAAACAGAAATAACCCTCGATCGATCCAACACAACACCGGACAAAAGAACGCAGTGGTATGTGGATGAAATGGCACCTGATGAAGAATGTGATTTCCGTGTTATTCCGATTGATAACGCGGGGAACGAAGGTCCCGCTGGCGCAACCGTTCGGGCGATGACCGCAGAAGGCGAAGCCATGCTTCATGCCTCCGCTCCTAAAAAACTCGAAAAAACAGGAGGGAGTTCCAATCTTGTTTTTCTCTTTGCTATTCTGACCGGACTTGGAGTACTCGTCGTTTCACGCAAAATGAAACGGGGATAAAAATGGTAGGGACGTAGCAAACCAAATATGAAGCCCGCCCCGACCTTACGGTCGAGGATTTTCGGCGGAAGATTAAATGCTTATTTCGAAGATCCTTCGGCTCGCTCCGCTCGCTCAGGATGACGAAGAAAAAAATTCTTTTATTGTCTGTATAAATGAAAAAATACGGTTCAATCAAGATGATTGAACCAGCGGAAGGCCAAAACAAAAAATCGTTTGAAATTTGGTATTTGGAATTTATTTGTTTTTTGGGATTTGTATTTTGTTATTTTTTATACGTGATACGTAATACGAAATACGTACTACATGATACGAAAATGTATACCCCCAGTATACACCTGTGTTATGTGCTTTTTTCTAAAACTTGATTCTTCCCCCACGTCTCATTTACAATGTCTGTAATTTTAACCCCTTTTCCCATGGCTTTAAAGAAAAAAGACCCCATCAAAAAGAAAATCTGGTTTAAAAACAAAACCGTCCACATAGATCGTACCGTGGAGGAATATAATGCGGGAGAGGATATTTTATACGATCAAGTCATGGTGCCCGACGACGTCTGGTGTTCTCGGTGTTATGCACGACTCTTAAAGAAACACAAACTCATCACTGACAAAGAACTCAAACGACTCGAAAAAGGACTCGATGAAATTTTGGATCTCTGGGAAAAAGGGAAATTCAAGCTCCGAGTGGAAGATGAGGATTGCCACACAAAAATTGAAAATTATCTCATTGAGAAATATGGAGATACCGGAAAGAAGATTCATACCGGACGCTCACGCAATGATCAGGTGCTCGTGATGATGCGGTATTTTCTGAAACGCAAAAGTACTGAACTCAGGCGCAAAGCGATGAAGACGGCGGAGGCGTGCGTTGCCTTTGCAAAAAAACACGAAATGATTCCTATGCCTGGTTATACCCATATGCAAAAAGCCATGCCCACTACCGTCGGCACGTGGATGGGATCATTTGCGGAAAGTTTGCTCGATGACATTCGGCTTTTAAATAGCATTGCCGATGAAATTGTCGATCAAAATCCTTTAGGGTCAGGAGCGGGATATGGATCACCGTTTGATTTTGATCGGGATTGGTTGAGTAAAGAGCTCGGATTCGCACGAACCCAAAACAATGTGATTTACTGCCAAAATTCGCGCGGGAAAATAGAGGCGCTGGTGCTGGAAGCCTGTTGCAACATTATGCTCACTCTCAACAAGCTCGCGTGTGACCTGCTTTTCTTTACCACACAGGAATTCCAGTTTTTTGAAATGGACGACAGCATTGCCACCGGATCGTCTATTATGCCACAAAAGAAAAATCTAGATGTGGCTGAACTTATGCGCGGACGAGCCATGACAGTTTTCGCTTGTCGCAACGAAATCGAAATGAATATTCTGAATAAAATCTCTGGCTACCACCGAGACGGACAGGAAATGAAACGACCGCTCTTTTTGGGACTCAAATACACCGAAATGTCACTTGACGCTACGAACGTGATTTTGAAAAACATCAAACCCAACAAAAAAGTCATGATGAAGTCCATGCTCGATTGTCCAGGGCTTTTCGCCGCCCACAAAGCATTCGAAAAGGTGAAAGAAGGCACGACCTTCCGTGACGCGTATCAAGAGATCGGATCGCATATTGCCGATATAAAAGTCACAGAAAGCGATATCGCGCAAATGCTCAAAATGTCCACCCACCAAGGAGGAACTGGAAATCTGGGGTTGGAAAAGCTTGAGAAAGAAGTGAAAAAAATGATGGCAAAAAAACGAAATAATGCGCATTTGTAGGGACGTAGCAATGCTACGTCCCTACGGGGATATAACGCCTGATGGAGTCAGACTCTCCAAATAAAAATATGCAATCAGAATCACGAGGCTACAAACTTTTACTCGGAAATATTCTTGTTCTTACCATTTTTTATCTCGGAGTCGATTTTGTTTTACGTCGCTGGCAAATTACAACAGAACAAGTACTGCTCTGGGGTTGGGGAGGATCGGTTATCTTATTAATGCCTTTTTTTGTATTCAGAAAGAAATCGTTCCAATGCGTAAAACAAGAACTGAAGCATTCAGGAAAACTCCTCACGGTATTGGCTCTTATTACTGTTATCGCAAACTTATTTTTCATCTGGGGAATGAGTCTGTCGGGATCGGGTCCAGCGGTGCTTCTGGAAAACATGCAACCAGTTTTCGCGCTTCTCTTGGGGGTTTGCTTCCTCGCGGAACAACTCACCTTTCGAGAATCAATAGCAGCACTTCTGATGTTTGGAGGAGTTCTTCTTATTGGAACACTCAAGGGCGAGGTTCCTCTCAGTTCGGCTCTCGCCATCACTTTTTCTTCTTTTCTTTTTGCCGCTCACAGCTTTCTCATTAAGCGTCACGGACAAAATATGAAGACGATCTATTTCGCTTTCTTACGAGGATGTATGACTGCTTTCTTGATTCTCATCGGCGTTGTAGTTATGAAAAAACTGCAGATGATCCCTTTTCCAGCACTTTTGATTTTAGCCGTTGTCTATACATTCGGAATATTAGTTTCACGATACCTTTTCTTCGAGGCACATAAACACTTACCTATTTCTAAGATCAATCTTTCTCTTTTACTCCAACCAGTTACGGTGGTTATCGGAGCTTGGTTGATCTTTGGGGATCCGATTTCACTCCAAAAAATCATTGGTGCTACGCTGATTCTGGGAGGAGGCTATCTATTTGCCAAAAGCAAAAAAAAAGAATTGCGGAAAACTCCCCAAGAGTGTTGAGAGTTCAGACTTTGCTTCACTTCCCCCTCCATAAACAAGGGGTTTAAACCCCTTGTTTGAGGAAAGTAGTAGAATACTCCCGTACTTTCTAACAAGGGAGCATGCTCCCTTGTTAGAAAAATGTATGGAGCGATTTGCAAAAAACACCCTGACCTTTTATTATTTCTCACAGAATCTTAACCCTTCTACAGTATGCCCCCACAAAAATGGACATGTCCTGCGAAGCCCCAGCGGAAAGGCGAAGCATGGAACCTGCTCGAACTTTTGAAAGAAAAAATCAAAGAACGCGGCGGACTCGTGTCCTGCCATGCGCATTTTGATAAAGCGTACGTCATTACTCCCGAAACACTCCAAATGTGCAACGAACATATGGAGGTTAAATGGGATCTCTGGAAAGACGTGAAAGAAAAGTACACGCATGAAAATTTAGTCGAGAGAATTTCTCTCAGCGCCGAAAACATGATCCGCCAAGGATGCGACATCACACGCACCAATATTGATGTGGACAATACCGTCGGCATGAAGTGCATCGAAGCGGCACTGAAAGTCAAAGAAAAATACAAAGATAAAATCGATATTCAAATCTGCTCACAGGTGCTGGAAGGCGCACTGACCCGCGAAGCACAAGCGTGGATTGAAAAAGTCGCTCCCATGATTGACGTGCTCGGAGGTCTCCCCTCTCGTGACCGTCCCCATCAAGAAGAACATATGGAATTTCTCTTTGATGTGGCAAAGAGACACAACAAAACGCTCGATGTCCACATCGACCAAAATAACGACCCTGATGAACGGGACACAGAGATGTTAGCAAAAACCGTCATCAAACACGGTATGCAGGGAAAAGTAAATGCGGTGCATGTCTGTTCACTTTCGGCGCAACCCGACGACTACATTCGCGACATAGCACAATTAATGAAGGAAGCGAACATGAACGCCATTGTGTGTCCCCGCGCCATGGTTGACAACCAACAACCACGACACAAAACCGGGCCGATTCACAATTCCATCGCGCCTGTGCCACACTTACTCGAAGCTGGTATTAATGTGTGTCTCGGAGTCGACAATGTCTATGACTATTTCTGTCCGTTTATCGACGGCGACATTTTCACAGAACTAGTCTTCTTGCTCGAAACGACGCGGTTTTACGACGTTGATACGCTCGCCGATATTGCGACGGTGAACGGGAGAAAAGTGCTGGAGATGGCAAAAAAATAAAAATCTTTCCTCTGTCATGTCACTCCGGCTTGTCCGGAGTCCCAAGAAGAAATATTTTGTACAAAAGCGTTAGCGGCGCACGGACATAAGCTAGGCGCTTAGCGCTTTCCAACAGGATAATAACGCATAAGATTCCGCAAAAGCCCGAGAATGACTTCTTTCTTATTTTAAAAACTCCCCCGGTATTTCCGACTCCACCGTCACTTTTTTTCCTTTCTGGTCTGGATCCGGAAAAGTGAGCGAGTGAGCATGAAGCAAGACACGGTCGGCTTTGGGTCCACCGTATTTCTCGTCCCCCACAATCGGGAATCCAATGGAGGATAAATGCACACGAATCTGATGGGTCCGTCCGGTTGGGATTTTTATTTTCAGTAGGGACACGCCATGGCGTGTCCCTACCCGCTCAAAATATGTCACTGCATCGCGTGCTCTCGCATCCAAAGACACTGCCATTTTTTTTCGATCTTGCGTATCGCGAAAAATGCCCGCTTCTACGCGTCCGCGCAGAGGCGGTGTACCCTGAACGACCGCATAATATACTTTTTCTACTTCTTTCCAGTGCTCTTGCAAATACCGATGCGTGGCGTTGGTTTTCGCAACGAGAAGCACTCCCGATGTCACTTTATCAAGTCGGTGGACAATGCCAGGACGTTCCCCTTCGACCGAGAGGTTTTTTGTTCCAAATTGATGCACGAGCGCATTAACAACCGTTTGAGGGGATGGATCGGAAGAAGAAGGATGCACGGAAATTCCTTCGGGTTTTTCGATGGCGACCCAAGTTTTTGAATCCCGCAAAACGCGAAGCGGCGCGTCCCACTCCTGCAACCGACACGGCGCCGTGTCGGCTACCGAACACGACACTTCCCACGCCTCCCCCTCTTTCACTTTTGTTTTCCCCAACATTTCTTTTTCACAATTTTTTTCTTTTGAATTTTTAATTCGTAATTCGTCATTCATAATTCGTAATTTGAATATCCCATTCTTCTGCCACTGACTTCGCGAAATTTCTGGAAATTTTTGGGCACACACCACTTCAATGCGCTGTCCAGATTCTGATGCTGTGATGATGAATTCTTTTTTCATTATTTTTTTTCTTTGTCATCCCGAACTCGTTTCGGAATCTCATAATCATAATGAAGAAATTAAGATGCTGAAACAAGTTCAGCATGACAAAAGGGGGATTATTGTACTTTTGACTGCAATTTTCTCCACGTCATAACCCCAAAAATTCCCGCCGACAATACACTCGCCACGAAGTTCCCGATCGCGAGTCCCCAGATAGCGCTTTCTGGAGGAAGAACTTTGAGTGCCAGCACGGCCGCCAGTCCCGTCGCTATGAGCAAGGAAAACGAGGTAATCTTCATCGGAGTTTTCGCGTCTCCCGAAGCCAAAAATACGCGTGCGAGTACTGGAATCACGCACATAGCTGGCAATGACAACACCGTCATACGAAACACAATCGTCGCCATCTGGAGCGACTCTCCTTCAAGTCGGAATAAAATCCTCAAAATAATTTCCGGAAACATCGCCCCCACAATCGCCACTGGAATAGTAAAAAACAAAATCCATCCCAAAGAACTTCCCAGAACTTTTCTTTGCGTCTGTGTGTCCTCTTTTGCCTGTGCAAGACGCGGGAAAGCGGAATTGGCGATACTCATACCCACAATCGAAAGCAATACGGATCCCAAGTTGGTTCCAATAGAAAATGCTCCCACCGTGCCTACCGCAAGGAAACTGGCGATCAAAATATCCGCTGATTGATTAATCTGAAATGCCGCATTATTGGTGACCCTGAAAACAAAGTCTGATGTGAATTTTTTCCATGCCTCTGCCGGTTTTTTCCATACCCATTCCACTTTATTCTGTTGAACAAAAAATGTGTTCATATTTACGAGGAGATGTACAAACGCCCCTGAAACGGCAGCAATCCCAACCGTAAAGAGTCCAAAAGTATCCCTCCAAAAATAGAGCCCCGCGCAAATCCCTCCCGTATAGAGCACCGGCGCAATAGCGATAGAAAGAAATTGGTGGCGTGACTGATGAAGCGCCGCAAAAACGGAAGAAACCGAAAGCAAAAACACGGATCCAAAAAGCATGCGTGAGAGAGGAATCATTTCCGCACGAAGCTCTGCGGGAAATCCTCCGGCAAAAATACCGGTTAAACTTTCTGTAAAAATCACGCCCAGTCCGCAAAAAATTCCGAAAAAAACGACAACGCCCCACAAAAAACTCGAGAAAAATTGTGATTTTTCTTTTTCTCCCAAATGCGTGAAGCGCGGTAAAAAAAGCGTTGAAATGGTTCCCCCTACAAGCAAGAAAAAGAAAAAGTCCGGAATCCGGAAACTCGCAAAAATCATATCCACTTTTTCTCCTGCGCCGAAAATATCTAGAAACAACCTATCACGCCACAGTCCCAAAAATTTGGACAATACAGCTGATCCCCCAAGGAGCGCGCCACCGGAGAGAAGGAATTTTTTCATTACTTTTTGTCATTGCGAGCCGAACCGAAGGTGAGGCGTGGCAATCTCCCGAACCTACAAGAGATTGCGGAGCCTGTCCCGCTGAAGAGCGGGATCTCGTTCCTCGCAATGACAAGGATATAACAGAGCGTAGTGTGCCCCAAATATATAATTTTGCAAAGTTCGAACTCTGTGTATCCCCCCGTAGGGACAGGTTTCAAACCTGTCCTTACAAAAATTTAATTCCGTAAGGGACAGATATATTTGTCCCCTCACATTCGCATTCCCGTAGGGACATCCCATGGTATGTCCCTACAGTGAACAACAAAACAATTTTTCTGTTCATGAACAAAAAAATTGACCGAGGTTTTTTTCTCCTTTACAATTCCGAGGAAAAATTCAAACAGAAAAATTATGCTGGGAAATTTACTTATGGCGCTGGCAAGCTTGATCCACACGAGTCCCAGTATGACATTTCACGAAGCAACTGTTGCCATTCCGGAGGGGACATTTGCGCTCGAAGCCGATATGAAATGGAACGCTGTAACGCTCTTTTCTCCGGAGGGGAATCCTCTTCCCCGCATTGAATACCAAGATGAAGACGGAACGTTCCTTGAGTGGCACACAAACGAAGAAAACGAACTCGCTCCCGAAAGCGCTCTGGAACTTCTTTTTGTAGGAGAACAAAACCGACTCATTGTCCGCTCAGACGCTTCTACTCGCGTTGTCGCTCACTTTTTCAATACACGCCTTCCAGGAGAAAAACTGCTCGTCGAAGCCGGAATAAGCGACGGAACGAAATTTGCTCCCTTTGATCCCGATGAATTTGATGATCCCGAAACTGGTCTTCCCCCCCTGGTAGAGCAACCACAATACATTTCCCGCGAAGCATGGGGGGCGGATGAAAAACTGCTCGCTTGGACACCACGCCAGTACTCTCTCAAACGATGGTTCAGCACCGAAGAATCCTTGGTCGAACCAAAATATCGTCCTCGTGTAGTACAAACAAAAAATAAATACGGCGAAGATTTATTTTGGCCGGTTTCTGAAAGCCCTAAAATTTTCAAAATTATTATTCACCATACCGCTGAAGCTACGAGCGCACGCAACCCTATGGAAATAATGCGCGCTATTTACGCCTATCATACTGTCACACGCGGGTGGGGAGATATAGGGTACAATTTCGTACTGGACAAAGAAGGGAATATATACGAAGGGCGACTGGGGAGCAGAGAAGGCAGCATGCCGGTTGGAGCCCACGTCGCATACCACAATATTGGCACTATCGGAGTAGCACTTATGGGAAATTTTCAAATCGAAGAACCGGCTGATAGACAAATGCAGGTCTTGACACTTCTCCTCGCGAAACTTTCTCGAGACTACGATGTTGATCCTGTGGGAAGAGATTTTTATTTGGGGACTAATTCCTATAACATTTCTGGACATGGAGATGTAGCCCGTCATGGAAATGAAACTGCCTGCCCCGGAACGAATCTCAAAAAACGACTGCCGGAACTCAGGCAAGAAGTAGCATTCTGGAAAAACGAACTGCACAGACAAGAAAAAAACAGCGCCCCCGATGCACGCGATTTCTTACAAAAAAGCGAATCAGCCCCCGATATATTAAAAAAAGACAATCCTTGGGAACGCCCGGAAAAAGAACCTCTCATCAGTTATGCAAGCATTTTGAAAACTCCTGTTATTCAAAGAAGTGACCGCATGACACTGGATCTAAAAATGAAGAATGGAACACAAGAAGTCTGGACCCCACAGTCGGCTATAAAAGTAGAAAATGTGCCCGAAGGTATGATTGTCACTGATTTTAGATCATTGGAACCCATCGCCCCGGGAGAATCCGGTATTTTCCGAGGAAGAATCATAGTGGAAAAAACCAATAATGGGACATACAATTTGGGACTTGTTCCGACTTTTCTCAAAAGCAAATTGTTTCGCGATCAAACACTGCCGACATTCCCTCTCGCGATACAAGTTTCGGGAGACAAAAAATTCAAAATATCCGCGAATAACGTCTATCAAAAGCCGGAACAAGAGAAACCTTCTTTTTTAAAAAATCTTACCGCTAGCACATTCCGATCTTCCGCTCCGACAAAACAAGAGACCGAACCAACCGTAAAAGTTCGACTCTCTTATTTTGAGGAAAATTTCGCTCGCGTCAAAGCCAATGCAACAATGCTGTTAAAAGAAAAAGAAAATCTTCTTGCTTCTCTTCCTGCTGACACTGTCGTAAAAATTGTCCCTCAAAAAAATGAAGAAAAAAACATCCTTTTTCTGGAAGTTTCTACCGAAGAACAAATATGGAAAGTATCGGAAGTGTCGATCATAACCGACGAAGTATTGGAAATTACCAATTATAACCGCAATCTTAGCGCTCATGTTCCTTACAATACATTTCGCCGGAAACTTCATTTCTTTCCGGTGAATAAAAAAGAACTACTCGTCGTCAATGAACTTCCTATTGAAGAATATCTTTACGGACTGGCAGAAGAACCGTCTACCGAACACGTAGATAAGAAAAAAACGATTGAAATAGCCGCTAGGAATTATGCGCTTGCCTACTCCGGCGCAAGAAGAAAATTCAATACACCTCTCTATGATTTGGACGACAGCCCTGAACGGTCACAGTTTTACCTCGGCGAAGGATGGGAACGGTACCATGGCGAGCAAAAAGATTCCGTCGATTCCACGCGCGGAATAGTCGCCACATACCAAGGGCAACCCGTCGTTCTCCCCTACTTCACACAAAGTGACGGTCGAACATCCGATAAATGGAAAAAATCCTATCCGTGGACAAAATCACAAGTTCTTCCCTACGATGAAGGACTAACTCAACGAGGACACGGAGTCGGGATGTCAGCTCATACGGCAGGGAAACTGGCGGAAGAAGGAAAAACACCAGCAGAAATCATACAATACTTTTTTGACGGAATTACAATTGAAAAAGTCTACTGATGGTTTGCCATCCATTGTCATCCTCGCTATTGGCGTACAAAAATAATTTAATGGACTTTGTCGGAGCATATGTATCATGTGCTCCGAAACGTTTCGATAAAAATAATCCCTGTCATCCTGACTCTGAGCGAAGCCGAAGAGAAAGGATCTTCCGAACAAGCATTTAGAACTATATAACAAACATCCCCCATTGCCGACTAAAAAAAACTCTCTCTTCTTCTTCATTGACAATTCCCCCCTCACGATTACACTTCCGCACGAAACAGAATTCTTGGAATACAAAATACTGAATACTAAATACTTTTTCCATGACTAATAAAGGAGGCGCCAAACAACACGGAGGACACGCCATTAACGAACGCAGACGGAAGTCAACGCTCTCGGTACGAGCCAATAAAGAAAAAGCTCGCACGCGTCGTGAAGAATTAAGAAAAAAAGGATTGAACTGCTAGAGAAATAGAGCGGTGACGCATCTCAAAAGTTATAAAACACTGTTATTCTGATTCTCCATCATGGCAGGAGGAAGAATCTTCGTAAAATACGTCTTATCCCGCGTACAAGAGACTCGGGATGATATAAAAAAACACTGCCTTTTTGAGGAATTTCGCGTATGAGAAATGACGAAGAATCTTCTTTAGAACACGTCTTTCTGAGCTTCGCGAAGAATCTTCGTTTTTATTATATCGAAGATCTTTCACTTCGTTCAAGAAGACGAGTTTATTTTAATAACAAAAAATTGTCTTTCTGCCTGCCCTGTCGGTCTAGGCCAGGGATGACGACCTTCGTGAGAAAGCCTGTCCTTGAGCAAAGTGAAGAAAAAAATATTCCTTTAAAAAAAATACTGTCTTTCTGAGCTTTGCGAAGAATCTTCCTTTTAAGCATTTTTATTCGGAAGTTCCTTCGACTCCCCCGCTTTGCAGGATCGCCCAGGAAGACATAAATTAATTTAATAAAAATCCTGTCTTTCTGAGTCCCGATTTATCGGGATGAAGAATCTTCCTATTAATCTTCATACCAATCTTCTGCCAAATCTTTGTAATAAGGATTTTGTGTTTCAATAAGTTCGAGTTTTTTCTTGCGGAGCCAACCTTTGATTTGCTTTTCCCGTTCAATGGTAGAGTACATATCGCCACCCGTTTCATAGTAGAGCAATTTTGTTACGTTATAGCGATCGGTAAATCCGGGGACAAGATGATTTTTGTGTTCATAAATTCTTTTTTGAAGGTCACTCGTAACTCCGACATAGAGGACTTTTGTTTCGCTTCCGAGAATATAAACGCTCCCTTGTTTTTCCATGATGTATGTCTTTCTGAATGATAATGAAGAATCTTCGTTTTTATTATATCGAAGATCTTTCACTTCGTTCAAGAAGACGAGTTTATTTTAATAACAAAAAAACGTCTTTCTGCCTGCCCTGTCGGTCTAGGCCAGGGATGACGAATGTAGTGAGGAAGAAGAATCTTCGTTATAATTCTGCCATTTTAAATGCTTATAAAGAAGATCCTTCATTGCATTCAGGAAGACATAACCTTATCTTCCCATCGAATACAACAGCGATATTTCGTCCGTCGAAAGCACGCGGTCGTAGATACGGACATCGGAGATTTGACCATCAAAAAATTGTGCATAACTACCTGCCGAATATTCCCTTCCTCCCAATATTACGCTTATGCTCGTTCTTAGATTCCCATAAGCTCCTCCAATATCTTCCACTCCATCAACATAAATAATAGTGCCCCCAGCATCATACATAACCGTGATATGATGCCATAATTCATCATTATAAGAATCCGTCGTTCCACCTGAATTAGAGCCGGAAATAGTGCTTGGTTTTATAGTTCCAATCGTTCCATCAGCACTAAATTTAATGAATTGATTCGATGCTCCAAGACCATGAAGCAATGATTGTTCAATGGACGAACCTGTCTTAAACCACATACTAATACTAAATTCTTGACCATCGCCAAATAATATATTAAAATTTTCCAATTCAATAATTGTATCCGCCCCATCAAAATCCGTATAATCCGCCGTTACACTTCCCGTCCCCGCGGTGAACGTTCCATGATTCCCACTCGGCGTGGTGTCATCTATGCGATTGGTCGTGGCATTATAGTATTTGGATTTCATCGGCCAGTATCCGATGAGTCCTTTATTGAGGGATCCAGTCTTGAGTTTGCGATCATAAGACTCGTAGAGTTCAGAGATTTCATCGGTCGTGAGTTCTCGATTATACAAACGCACATCGTCAATATCACCATCAAACGATGCTGTATTAATACTGAACGTTCCGGAACTTTCCGCGTATGTATCACTTCCCCACGTATTAGTGGTATCATTAATAATTCTCGTCCCATCAAGATATAAATCCATCGTATCATTTGGAAAGTCCCAGATACCAACTAAATGATGCCATGCACCATTCGTAATAGGATCAGAATCACTCTGAGCATGCTGAAATGAGTCTCCGGATTCACTTCTTCCCCCGATAGCCAGGAACGTTTCATAAATCCGAAGTCCTAATCCAGTATTAGTGCCATTACTCGTGGCAAATAAATATTTATTATCTCCAGCTGTCGGGCTGATATCATTGTTAAGCCACAATGAAGCAGAAACAACAGAACTGCCCTGAAGCGTATCAGATGTATTCCCGGTAATTTTATCTGTTGAACCATTAAAACTCATCGCTTTATTGGATTGCCCTTTGCGGTCAGTGACAAAACTCGGTGCATTTACCGAAGTTCCATGATTTTCATTTGGGGTTATATCGGCAATGCCTGCCATTTCTTCGACGCGCACATTGTCGATTTTCCCGTTAAAAAGATTACTCCGGAAATATATCAATCCATTGACTCCTAATGTTCCAGAAACAGAAATAGTTCCAACTGCCTCTGTAATATTGTAAAAAGTCCCCGCCCCAAAAGAAACCTGCAAATCTCCACTGGTGTATTCCACAATATCGAAGGTGGCTTTGTAAGTTTTACCCGCCACCAGCCCTATGTCTTGGGTGAAATCCCCACTACTTCCATTCCCCGTTCCATCAGCATTTGCCGTCCCATCAGAAATAGTCCATCCGTCTTCCTCCCCCCAGTTATTAGGTTCTGCACTGGTCGAAAAGTCCCAGTTTGCTACTGTCAACGGGATAGCGGTTTGATTTTTTTGATCGAGCGTCCAGTGTCCCACGAGTCCTTTCTCAAGACTGCTGAGGTTTGTTTTTGAATTATAGGATTCGTAGAGGAGAGAAATTTCGTCTGTGGAGAGGACGCGGTTATAGATTCTCATATCAGATATTTTCCCATCAAAATAGTTTGCTGTTCTTTCTCTTCCGATTTCGTCCAATGTAAAAGTTCCATTGACGGTAAAAGGAGAGCCAGGGGTTACAGTCCCATCGATGTACATATTGGTAGTATTGCCCGTGCGGGTAACGACGATATGATACCATTGTCCAGTATTAATCGTTTGTCCTGGACTATGACTCACTCCATTACCAGTTGCCTCAACTGCAATTGTGTTACCGCTATTGGTAATATAAATCCGACCATAAGTATCAGTCGTATGTCCTATTAAAGATCTCGTACTTGTGAGATCATCGACATTAAACCACAGGGCAATAGAAAATGTTCCGAGAGCAATTTCGCTATCAAGAGTTACGTAACTGGTATTTGGCACGAAATCGTACGCACCATTACTCTGACCTTTGCGATCTGTCGTGAACCCTCCTGTCCCAGCAGTGAGTGTCCCGTCATTGCCATTAGGAGTAAGATCAGCAAAAGTGGTGGAATTCTTCATACTGTCACTTGACAGTGGATAGTGAGCAATAAGTCCCTTGTTCAGAGAAAGCGTACTATCTCCGCTGATCCCGAGCATTCCGAGAACTTCGTCCCAGTACACGAAGGTTCCTCCGACTAAGCCGAGGAAAATGAGGAGGGAAATGAGGAGTTTTTTTCGCATACTTTTTGAGTGTATCATACTCCCTCCTCTTAAAGTAAGAGGAGGGGTGGGGAGGTGTTATTTTATACTCATTTGCTTTGAAATCTCCGATTTCGCAAATTTC
>JAIPGU010000012.1 GCA_021735575.1 Candidatus Altimarinota bacterium
CCTTCATACCAGAGCCCATCATTTCAAAAACTCCGACTTCCATTGTCGAACCAAATCTATTTTTGGGCGAACGCAAAATTCTCACTTCTGAATTTTTTTCTCCTTCCAGTTGCAACACCGCATCCACGATATGTTCGAGAACTTTTGGTCCGGCAATTTCTTCCGACTTCGTCACGTGTCCGATCACGAGAATGGTTGTGCCGGTAGACTTTGCGAGTTTGAGAAGAATCTCCGCATTTTCCCTCAATTGCGAGAGTTGTCCGAGAGAGGAGTTTTCTACTCCTACCATCTGAATCGAATCAACAACGGCAAAGTCGGGACTATTTTTCTGGATCGTTTCGACAATGTCTTCCAAAGAATTGGTGGAAAAAATTCGTTCCTGTAGGGACGCGATTAATCGCGTCCCTACGCGAGTGACACGATGTAAAACCTGTTCCTGACTTTCTTCCCCAGAAAAGTACAACGCATTGTCGATATTAAGAAATATCTGCAACGCCAGTGTTGATTTCCCAATCCCTGGCGCCCCACCAAAAAGCAAAAATGACCCAGGGAAAAATCCTTCACCAATAACACGATCGACTTCGGAAATACCCGAGGAAATGCGACCCATTTTTTTCTCTTGCGTAGGAACGTAGCAATGCTGCGTTTCTACCAAATTTTTCCCCGCCACGGCGTTACTTTTGGTAGAAATTACCCGCGACTCGCGGAACTCTTTAATCGTATTCCACGCACTGCAATTGGGACACTTCCCAAGCCACTTAGAAAATGTTTCTCCACAATCAGAACATAAAAATTGTGATGTTGTTTTAGGCATTCTTATTTCTTCCTCAAAATATCGTAGGCGTTTTTAACGATTTTTGCTGCTTCCGCCCGAATAATCGATTCCTTGGGACGGAAAGTTCCATCCGGATACCCAGACACAAGCCCAATTTTTTTAGCATACTGAATCGCATTAAACTCTGGATGACCGAACCCTATGTCGGAAAATAAGGGAGCGTGAGAACTGTTCGGAATTTCTTCCTCAAACACTTCAAAAATCAATTTAAGCGCTTCAATACGATCAACTTTTTTCTCGGGATTTGGGAAATCTGCCCACATTGACACCCCCATTCTCTCAGCTGTTCCAATAATATCCTGTGCCCAATGGCCTGTGGCAAATGAGTTTTGCGATGGCAAAGATAGGGCGGTTGTTATCCCTGCCGCATCGAAAACCAAGTCTGTCATTTCTGCCTTGGTCATAAGTTGATCAGGACGAAACAACCCCGTCTCTTCTCCGCCAGCAGAAATATATCCCGTAGCCCATCCTTTTTGCTTCAAAAAGAGAACTGCTTCTAAAAACCAAGCATCTTCGTCTGTGTCGAGGAATGGAATATTTCCCTTTTTATATTTTTCTTGGGCAGAATCTGTTCGTGCATCTATAACCGCTGCATTGAGTAGCTCTATTTCCTGTTCCAATCGTGTTCTATCCGATAAATTCTGTGTAAATTCCAGAAAATCAGAGAGTTTTTCGATTAATTCTCTTCGCGGTGGATAGGTAAAATTATATTGATGCAACACAAAAGAAATCCCATTTAGACGATCTCGCCCTTTGTCTGTAATACGCGGACGAAGTTCTTCAAGTTCATTTTTTTTGAGATCAAAAAGCTCTACTGCTCGCAAAAACGTACTGGGACGGAAAAATTCTTTTGGGAAGCAAGAACCGTCATGCAATTTGGACACCCCCTCTCGCCAGTTTAACTCACACATATTGGAATATGTTCGTCCATCACTCCCACACACCGGCTCAAAAACCTCTGGACATGGCTCGCTCTTCGGAAAACTTTGAATAGTACAAGATCCTTCATGCAATATTTCAATCCCTTTCTGGAAGGGAATACAAAGATTATAGTATGACTTTCCATCCACTCCACAGACTGGCTCCTCCCGTAAGTTGCATTCCGGAGAAGGAGAGGCGAAATTCTGCCCCACGATGATGCTATTTGCCCTGATCGGGAAACCTCCAAAAACCCATGTATCAGCATCACGAATGTCATTCTTCTCGAGTGTCAAAAAATCCGGATGAGAAATAGAAAAGGTGTGCTCTCCAGCAATATCCCCCAAGGAAACATCCGCCAAAATACGAAGTTCTGTCGTTTTCCCATCTGGAAGCCATATATTGAGATTCCCAAATTCAATAAAATCAGAATCCGACAGCGACTCTTTCCCCAAAGATTTGTTTTCCTGCATTAATTCATATCGCAGGAAATGATCTCTGTCATCTCCTTCGTGCTGAAATTTCAACTTTCTAAGTGTCACCCCATCTGCCGATTCATGATTGATAGCGGTAAGCCATATTCTCAAAATCTCCACGCTTTCGGCCCCGACGATAACCCGCTGTGTGGGAAGATTCCCCGGACTCAGTTGGACTTTTAGTTCGGGACGCAATTCTTGCGCCAATGCAGACGAAGCAAAGAGAAGTCCGATAACAAAAATTAATTTTTTCATACTTTGAAATTATACTTTTTTTCGGCAGTTCTCAACCCATTCGCGATTTCTCAGATACCATTCTACCGTGAGAGGAAGCGCCTCTTCAAATGTATGACGCGGAACCCAACCAAGTTGTTTTTTCAGTTTTGATGCATCCATTGCATAACGCCTGTCATGAGCTTTTCGGTCTTCCACGAATTCTATGCGGGAACCAGCCTCTGGAACATTTTTTAGAATTCGTTCCGCAATTTCAATATTCGTCTTTTCATTGTGTCCGCCAATATTCCATATTTCTCCCGGTTTTGATTTTTCAAATACCAACAAAATCGCTTCACAGTGATCCAGTACATATAACCAATCGCGAATATTCTTCCCATCTCCATAGAGCGGCAAGGGAGCTCCCTCCATGGCTCGAAAAAGAAAAAAAGGAATAAGCTTCTCCGGGAATTGATAGGGACCGTAGTTATTGCTACATCGAGTGATGACGGCATCCAAACCATACGTGTGCTGCCATGACTGTACCAAAAGATCTCCCGATGCTTTCGCCGCTGCGTAGGGACAGTTGGGCTGGATGGGAGTCCATTCTGTAAAATAATTTTGGGAATCATCTCCCAAGTCTCCATATACTTCATCTGTCGAAACCTGATGGTATCTTTTTATGTCATGTTTTCTTGAGGCCTCAAGCAGCGTGTGTGTGCCAACAATGTTGGTTTTGATGAAAGGGTTGGAATCGGTGATGGATCTGTCTACATGTGTTTCTGCCGCAAAATTTATCACTCCCCAAAATTTCTCAGATTCGAACAATTGATCTATGAATTTCACATCAGCAATATCCCCCTGAACAAATTTGTATTTGGGATTGTTTTCAATATCTCTTAGATTCTCCAAATTCCCGGCATAGGTAAGCGCGTCCAAATTCACCACTTCATAGTCGCGAGTCTTTAGTACATGATGGATGAAGTTTGATCCGATAAACCCTGCTCCTCCTGTGACAAGTATTTTTTTCATCGCATCCCTTATAGCACAATTTCAAAAATCTTTTCGATTTTTTCTGGAGCCGCCATCGAGATTTGAACTCGAGACCCCCGCCTTACCATGGCGATGCTCTACCACTGAGCTATGGCGGCATATTCAAACGACTGACAACTTATACGGAAATTCAAAAAAATTACAAATTTCGTTTTCGATTGCCTTTCTGCGTCTTTTTCAGTAAACACTTTTCCGTGCAACCTTTCCTTTTTGTTCTCGGCAGAAATCCGGAACTCTCACGAGCAGAGCTATTAAATTTTTGCGATGAAGTATTCTACGAACCGGAAAAATCGCTCTTTATTGGGGAAAATCTAAAATTTGAAAACCCCAGAAATATACCTCGAGAACCAGAACAACTGTTTCTCGACAGACTGGGCGGGGTAATTCGGTTTGGAAAAATATTGGGGGAATTTAAAACCGAAGAAGATGTGAAAAACGAAATTCTTCGATTTACTCAAGAAAAAAAACCAGAAGGGAAAATAAATCTTGGAGTATCAGCGTGGGGCTGTGGACAAAACTTTCTGAGGCATTTTTTACCAGAGACGAAAAATCTTTTCCGCGAAAAACATGACCGAAATTGTCGCATTGTAAACACCCCAGGACAAAATTTGGACTCTGGAAAAATCTTTGGAGAAAAACTTCTTCGGAACGGATTTGAGTTTCTCATCTGGAAACGGGGAGATTCTTTTCTATTGGCACGAACCGTCGCGAACCAAAACCTAAGAAATTACACGCTTCGTGATCGGGAAAAAGATTTTCGCGATAGCAAAATGGGAATGCTTCCGCCCAAGCTCGCACAAATCCTGATCAATGTGGCGAATCCCCATTTGGACGAAGTCGTGATTGATCCTTTTTGTGGATCGGGGACAATCAATATTGAAGCTGGAATTATGGGGTATCGCACAGTGGGGTCTGACATCGATAAAAATCGCACCACTCACGCACAAAAAAACTTCGAACAAATGGCAGAAAAATTCCGGTACGACAAAACATCCGGAGAATTTTTTGCCTGTGATGCAACAAAGTTGCTTTCTTGTCATCCTGAACCCACCACGCCTGCCCGCCGTGGTGGGGTGGGCAGGCTTGATTCAGGATCTAGAGTCATTGCTACCGAAGGATTTTTAGGAGAAAACTTCGATTACAATCCCTCTGTGAGGGACATTGAGGCAAATGCGAGAAACATTCTTTCTCTGTGGGAGAAAGTTTTTGCTACGCTCGAAACATCGAGTATCCGAGTGGTTTCTTTTTGCCTTCCAGCGTGGCAGGATGGACGACAAACTGTTTCTTTGTCAGAAAAATTATTTGCCAAACTGCAGAAAACTTCCTACACTCCGCGCGTTCTTTTCGGCGGACAAAAGACTTTTCTCTACGCACGTCCTGATGCATTTGTTGCTCGGGAAATTTGTGTGGTAGAAAAGGGTAAATAACTTTTGTTCTCAAAAAGAGCGATTACATCGCTCCCGGGTAGCTCAGCGGTAGAGCAAGTGGCTGTGAATACACGTTTTTCTTCGCTATACTAAAGGTATGAGAAAAGAAAAAAGAAAATATTCCGATCGTGCAAAGTATCTTATAGTTGCCGTCGCCAAACGACGGAAATTATTGCGCCAAAAAGCTATTGAATACAAAGGAAATCAATGTGCTATTTGTGGATATCACAAATGTTCGCAAGCGCTAGAATTCCATCATCTTGATCCCAAAAAGAGGACTTTGGTATATCAGCCAAAGGCTACACTCGAAAATGGGAAAAAATTCAAGAAGAGTTAGACAAATGTATTCTTTTGTGCGCAAATTGTCATAGAGAAATTCACGACAATATAACGCAGCTTCCAACGGAAACGTTGGTCGAAAAATGAGGTGAATTGCTGGAAGCCTATGTCCATACGGATATGGTAATCAGCAGCCAATCCTTCGCTAAAGCTTCGGATTGCAAGCAAGCCTTGATTTGTAGAAGGCCTGCCTGCCGAAGTCTTGACGAAGGCAGGTTCAGAGACTATCTCGAAAGAGAGTACTATCCCGCTAAGAAGATGCGGGATGGGAAGCGCCTCACGTCCTAAACAAAAGGATGATGATATAGTCCACCCCCTTTGGAAACATTGGGATACGTGTAACCACTGGGTCGTCGGTTCGATCCCGACCCCGGGAGCCATCAAAAATACTGGCATGCCCTTGTGGCATGGCAGTGTTTTTGATTTGTCCGAAGGACAGAACCGAGAAGGTTCGGTTTGTTTCCCATGAACGAGGAATGAAATGACGAAGTGAATGGTTTGAAACAACTCTCTAACGAATCCCGACTTGTCGGGATGAAGTGGCGAGTTCCCGACCCCGGGAGCCAGAAAAAAATAATCGAGCCTTGCGTTCGATTGTTTTTTTCTTTGCACGCGAAGCGTGTGTCGAACCGAAGGTTCGCCTGTTCACGACAAGCTTACGAGTCGATTGAATAGGTTTTCGATTCAAGTCCGCCACAGGCGGACGCAGAGAGAACTCCCGACCCCAAGAGGCAATGTCCGAAGGACAGATCGAACCGAAGGTTCTGTTTTTCACCGACCCTGAGCGAAGCCGAAGGGGGGGATTGAAAAACTTTTCGACTTCACAGCCCCTCTCATAATTTAATAAATCTTTCCTCTTTCCTTTTGACAAATCGTAACAATTTTGTTACGATATTCATGGTTTAACTTTCAAAATTATGAAAACAGAAACAGCAAAAAATAAAAAACGACGGGTGAACATAACCCTGTCCGAAGAGACCATTAAAATCATTGCTTTTTTGGCTGATAAAGAAGATATCCCCATGACCACCAAAGCAGGTCTTCTCATTAACGACGCCTTAGAATTAGAAGAAGATCAGATCCTTTCGGAAATCGCAGATAGAAGATTCCGTGAGTCTAAAAAGGAAGATTTTATTTCCGAGGGAGATTTCTGGAAACAGGCTCTGTCTTCATAATTATTTGAAATGTTTTCTGTTGTTTTTCATAAAAAAGTTCTCCAAGAGGATCTGCGAAAAATAGATACATTCTCTTTGAGAGTTATTCAGAAAATGATCCATTCCAAGCTAAAAAAAGATCCCTTCCTTTACGGAAAACCTTTGCGAAAGTCTCTCGTGGGACTCCGAAGTTTGAGAGTGGGAAATTACCGGGTAATTTATAAAATTCAAAACAAAGAAATAAAAATTTATGTAATGGTTATTGCCAAAAGATCCATTGTGTACGATTTGGCAGAAAAAAGAATGAATTAGGAAAATGGTTTTTTGATAATATCCGGAGGACATGGATAGACCCGAAGGTTCGCCTGGAACCATCAAGCAAAATCTTTCTTACAACCACTGCTTTTTTTTCATAAAAGCCAATACTATCCCTACAATCACAGCCATTAAAATGAGAACAAACGGATATCCATATTCCCACGAAAGCTCCGGCATTTTTTCAAAGTTCATTCCGTAAATTCCGGCAATAAGCGTCAATGGCATGAAAACCATGGTAATCACGGTTAGTGCTTGCATAACGCGATTTGTTCGGAGGCTCAGAAGCGAAAAGTACAAATCAAACATGCCTGCCAAAATCTCTGTATAAGTTTTGGAAAGTTCGTTTACCTGAAGAACGTGGTCGTATAAATCCTGAAAATACATATCGAGTGTTTTGTCTCGACCTTCTAAGAGTTCTTCCTTGAATTTTTTTACGAGTTCCAACACTGGCAACGTTACTTTTCGAAAGAAAAGAATTTCTTTTTTCAATACATGCAAAGAGCTCAGAAGGTCGGATGATCTGTTTTTTAATATTTTCCGATCTAAAATTTCCACCTGCTCCCCAAACTTCTCAAGCGCCACAAAATATTGGTCTACAAGCATGTCCACTATAGCATAAGAAAAATACTCCATACTCCGTTGCCGAATACGACTTTTGGGATTCTGCAGTCGAGCTTCAAGCGGACCAAAGGTGTCATCCTCCTGTTCATGAAACGATAAAACAAAATTATCTCCTAGCAAAAAACTAATCTGTTGAGACACAAATTCTTTTTTTCGTTCGTTGTACTCCAATCCCTTGAGTGTTATAAAAACTCGATCTTCAATACGCTCTATTTTTGCGCGTTGATTCGTATTGGCAATGTCTTCCAGTGCCAGAGCATGGAGTCCAAAAAATTCTCCTGTCTCTGAAAGGCTTTGCACGTCCGATATTCCCTGTATTTTTATCCATGTTTTCGTTCGCTTGTCGAACGCGGCTTTGAGATCCGCCAATTTTTGAAATTCTTTTTTTTCCGCTTTCTTTTCTGTGTAATTAAATAATACAATGCTCAACTCGGAATTTTTTTCTCCCGTATAAACAGGAGAACCGGGGGCAAGTCCTACTTTGTTGGACGAATGAGAAATCAATTTCTTCATCGGAGAAAATGGTAGTCGTTTCTGGAAAAAAGGGCAATTTTCTTAAAAATATTGTACTATTCCGATCGATGATTTTGGATCCGAAAATATTTCGAGCGTATGATATTCGCGGAGTGGCGTTTCAGGATTTCGATGAAGATGGATTTTTCATTATAGCACAAAGCTTCTGTACATTTCTCACTCAGAAAACATGCAATGCGCATCCTCGCATCTTTGTTTCCGGCGACGGACGCCTGTCTATGGGGGAACTCTATCCAGCGGTTATTGCAGGGCTAGAAGCTGGAGGCGCCGAAGTCACCTGGGGAGGAATTTTGCCCACTCCTGTAAATTACTTTGCATTGCACGAAGGAAATTTCGATGCGACGCTTCAGATCACAGCCTCTCACAACCCCGCTGAATACAATGGATTAAAACTCACTGATCGCAACGGAGCTGTGTGTGGAGAACAGATTCAGGAAATTCGGAAAATTTCCGAATGCACTGAATGTCATCCCACAAAGAGCTTTGGCGAGTGCGCCGAAAACTGCCAGCTTGTTTCGTTTGGAGAACAATATGAGCAAAAAATATTTGATATCACGGGTTCGCAAAAAGCAAAACATATCGTGGTCGATGCCGGAAATGGAGTAGCAGGAATACTCTATCCAGAAATTTTAGAAAAACTCGGACACCGCGTAGAACGGCTTTATTGCGATCTGGACCCGACTTTCCCTCACCACCAACCAGATCCCGAACGCCCAGAAAATCTCCACGATCTTGTGCAAGAAGTACAAAGTCAACAAGCTGATTTCGGATTGGCTTTCGATGGCGACGGAGACCGAGTCGGAATGGTTCTTTCCGATGGGACTGTCTTGAACGCTGACAAAATTCTTTTTGTGCTGGCGGCAGATTTTCTTTCCCGCCATCCAGAAACTCCAATTGTGATTGATGCCATGACTTCCGCCACACTGGTAGAAAAAATAAAATCACTCGGTGGAGATCCTGTTTTTTCCGTAACAGGGCATTCTTATATCGAAACAAAAATGAAGGAGGTCGGAGCAAAGCTGGGAGGAGAACAGTCTGGGCATTTTATGCTCGGAGAAAATTTTTATGGTCATGATGATGCGCTTTTGGCGGCTCTCCGGTTTCTGAGCGCTATCGAAAAATCTCCTCAACTCCTTTTAGAAGTATCCGAAAGGTGGCCAAAACTTTTGGAATATTCTGAAAAAATATCCGTTCCGGACGAGAAGAAATTTGAGATAATAGAAAATGTAAAGACACGATTAACCGCATCCTTACAGGAAAATAAAAATATAAAGCTTTCTACGCTCGACGGAATAAGACTCGATTTCGGAAATGGAGAATGGGGCATTATTCGTTGTTCCAATACTTCGCCCTGCATTGCGGTGAGAATCGAAGCCAAAGATCAAAAAAGTTTAGACGAAAAAAAGACCATCCTTCTTGACGCGCTTCATGCGGCCGAAGCATAAAATCCCACAGTTCTAAGCGTTAGATTATAACAACTACTGGCCTTCGTATTATTTCTGCATTTCCCACAGTGCCTGCATTTCTTCTCGTGCCGCTTCTGCAAAATCCTCTCCCGAGCTGGCATAAAGAACCGAACGAGACACGGGAATCAGAACGCCAATTCCGTTTTTTCGGACTGATAAAACTTCGTTCATAGATCCCCCTTGCGCCCCCACGCCCGGACAGAGAAGCCACGCATGTGGCATTTCTTCGCGGAAAAATTTTAACATCCCATCTGGAAGCGTCGCCCCCAACACAGCTCCAATAGACGCAAATTGATTCTTTGGAGACTGAGTCGTGATATTCCATTCTTCGATCTTTTCGGCAATTCGTACTGATAGTTCTCCTTCTCCTCCTTGAAATTCCTGAGCGGAAGGATTGGAAGTACGCACCAACACAAAAATCCCGCGTCCATCTTTTTCACATCGAACAACGAACGGCTGTATACCGTCTGTGCCAAGCAGAGGATTCACCGTCATGGCGTCGCACGCCAAAGGTCCGTCTTCCAGGTATGCCCGCGCATACACCTCTGCGGTAGATCCTATATCGTTTCGCTTCCCATCCACGATGGCAATAAGATTTTTTTCACGCGCAAGACTCAAAAGTTTTTCAACCGCCTCTATCCCCTTGGCTCCAAAAACCTCAAAATACGCCATCTGAATTTTTATCCCACAGACGAGGCTTTCCGTCGCTTCCAAAATCGCTTTACAAAACTCAAAAGATCCGCTGGCATCAGGAGAAAACTGCGCCGGAAATTTCTCAGGGTTTGGGTCAAGTCCCAAAAGAAGACAAGAATTTTTTTCCCTCACTGCTTCTTCTAACCTTTCTGAAAAATTCTGCATCAAGTGCACTATGCCAGAAAAAAATATTTTTTCGAGCGAAAAATTACAAACTTTATTTTGATTGCTCTCTCTTCTGTTGTTCGTCTTTCCCCTTTTTGGACTTTGTAGGTTCGTCTTGTTGTTTTTTTCGCTTCTCTTCCTCTGGGCGAGACCATCTGATAATTTTTTCTTCCACCTCTCTACGAGGTTTAGCATAACGTTGGCGTGAAAATTTGGCGACTTTCTCCCGACGCACTTCTGGGTCTTCCTCTTCTTCTATTTCGGGCGGAGGAAGTGTTTTCCCGGAAAAAACGGGAGTCGTGAGCCCATCCACCATAACACGGTTGTACACACTGTATTTAGGAAGTGATGCCAACGCGATAGGCAAAATTCGTTCTTCATCAAATTGCTCGGAAAACACTTTTGCATCATCAATCCCTACTTGAAAAGAAATCAGGCTCCCCACATTTCCAAATACCGCCGCCTGCACTTCCTCTGACATTTGTGCCACATACTGGTTTGCCATGGTGAGGTTGAGTCTATACTTTCTGGCTTCCGACAGTATCGTCGCAAAAGAATCGGTCGCAAAATTCTGAAACTCATCCACATATAAATAAAAATCTTTTCGCTCTTTTTCCAGAATGTCGGCTCGGCTCATCGCGTCAATTTGAAACTTTGTGATAAGAAGTGATCCGAGCATGGAAGCATTGTCTTCCCCAATTTTTCCCTTCGACAAATTTACAATAATAATTTTCCCCGTATCCATTGCGAACCGTAAATCAAGCGTTGATTTCGGTTGTCCGACAATGTTCCGAATCACCGGGGTTGAAAGAAATTGTCCCACTTTGTTTTGAATGGGGCCTACCGCTTCCGCCAATTTTTGAGGAGAGAGAGCGGAAAATTCCGTCCTCCAAAAACTTTGTACCATGGGGTCGGTTACAAAATGGAGTATTTTTTCTCTATATACTTTGTCCACAAGCATTCTTGAAATACCAAGCATGGTGGTGTCCGGCGCCTCGACCAATGCCAAAATAGTATTTCTTAAAAAATGTTCCAGCCTCGGTCCCCACGAGTCTATGTGTAATTTTTTAATAACTCCAAGGAGTCCCGAAGCAATAAGTCCCCGCTGTTCTGGGTTTTTCCCTTCAAGCAAATTAAACGCTACCGGATACTCACGATCGGATGGATCAAAAAGAATAACATCGTTAGTGCGTTTTTTGGGGACAAACCGAAGCACCGCTTCTGCCAAATCCCCGTGCGGGTCTATGACGGCCACTCCTTTCCCGTCTTTTATATCGGAAAAAATCATATTCTCCAAAAGCGTCGATTTCCCCATTCCGGTTTTCCCAATGATGTATACATGACGTCGGCGATCATCTGTTCTAATCCCATATTTTTGTCGCTGTTCTCGGAAATTCGTTTCCCCGATAAGCGTCACCCCACTCTCTTTCTCGTCCGGCAAATCCACCGGAGGTTCTAGCTTTTGTGACGTAACCCACTGAATCGCAGGACTCGAAACAGTGAGTGTCGGCAAATGAAACATAGTAGCCAGCTCTTCTTGTGAGAGGGCAAAAGGGCATTTTTGTTTTCGAGCGATTATATTTTGAAACACTTCCGAATGAACGCTTCTCCCAAAAGTCACAATTTTAAAATGGTTCATCTGAGGAAGAGAAAATTGCTGGAACGTTCCGGCTATCTCTCGGATTTTCGCTTCGGCATGCAAGTCTTCGGTATCTGAATGAATGTAGGCAATGCGAATATTGGTGGCAAAATTCAAACGTGTTATTTTGTCGTACGATGCCGAAAAAACCGTTTCTCGGTCATGTCTTCCCGATGTCTGTTCTTCTCGATCAAGCACCTCTTCGTCATCATCATTTTGAGATGAATAGCCTTTTAAAGACATTGCTCCACCACTCCCGGTCCATCCAAACAAAAAAAGCAACGCCCCCCAAATGGGAAACCGAAGTATCCGGATATATTTTTTGGGACTCAATCGCGCCCACTGATACAACGATCGAAACCAATCCCATCGCCAAGGGCCGGATTTGAAAAATCGACGGAGCGTTTTTTGAGCTACTTCGTTCCACTTGGGATCGATAGGAGAAACAACCATCTGGATCAACGCGTCATCGTTCTTGTCGTTCAAGTGTGAAAGTGCCGCTGTCATGGGACCGATTGGATCCTCAAAAGACCGCGAAGCGTTGTCTACAAATTGAGGATGACGCTTAAAAGGAAATGCCCATGGCTCTGATGGCTCAAGCGCTGCAGCAAGTACTTTTTTCCCTGCAATAAGTTTTTTTGTAAAATATTCGGAAACAGTTTCTATTTCTACTTCGGGGTATTGCGCATATACCTGAGAGGAAATAAGCGTTCGCAAATGAGAAGGAACGGCCACATAAAAATAAATCCTTCCAGCAATACGAGCAATTTCAAAACTAATCTCCTCATGTCCCGTTTTTCGGGCTTCTTTTGAGAGCAATCCATGCAAGCTTGCTAAAATCTGCTCGAATGCCAAAGGACCTCTTTCGTTCAACTTCGGGACCGACATCCTCAAAATCGTTTTTTTTGTCTTTTTCATGCGCCTTCTTCGGGGAAGATTGTCACAAAAAATGGGAAAAAAGGCAAGAGTGGATAAATCCTCGAACCTGCACAGACTCGAATCCATTCGCCACGGCGAATTAAAAAAATATGGCATTACCCCTTCGGGGCAATCCCCTCTCTAAAAGAAAACATGTTCTCTTTGCAATGCGGGGACAGGATGCTCGTCCCTTCGTCCGCCGCGGCGGACTCGGTAGAGGGATTTGTATTCTCGTCGCTTCGCTCCTCGGTACAAATCCTTGAACCTGTACAGGTTCAAATAATTGCCTTCGGCAATATAAAAAAATATGGCATTACCCCTTCGGGGCAATCCCATATTTTTTTGGTTGCGGGGACAGGATTTGAACCTGTGACCTCCGGGTTATGAGCCCGGCGAGCTACCGCTGCTCCACCCCGCGTCGTCGCTGGGACATTTCGCTTGCCTCGTCTCGATTTCATCAAGACATCGGATTGCTTCATGTCCGCTCCTCTTTCTCCGCCGCGGCGGAGTCTTCGGACTCGCTTACGCTTTTCTGCGACGCGACAGTCTTCTTGTTCCGACTCGCTTCGTTCGTCGCAAACGAAGACTGGTGCACGAGAGAGGACTTGAACCTCCACGAGAATAAACTTCTCACAAGCCCCTCAAGCTTGCGCGTCTACCATTCCGCCACTCGTGCGTCGTCGCTGGAGGACTGCATTGCTTCATTTTTAGCTTCGCCAAAAATTTCGCTTATTCGTCCGAACTCGCGGTTTTTGAAAGATCTTTTCTTCCTCCAAAAATCCAATAAATTCATGATCTACTCTCAAAAGAACGCGGCGATTGTAGTTTCCAACCAAGTATTGTCAACCAACAAAATCAATCTTTTGTATACTGGGAGTATACAAAAGCATTACCGCTCTCTTCGAAAAAATCCAAAACGTTTCGCAAATCCTCCGTCCGGTAAGGGGAATGCCCCCTCGCTCACGAAGCGAACATCTTCCACTGAGAAAAAAGATTTTGGATGAAATTTTCGAATTGTTTTCATGACGGAGGGAAGGTTCTTTCTTTTTAGAATAACGTAAAGCACGTTTACTTTGCCGGATTCTCCCCGAGCGGCAACACTTGTGAGGCGAAATTTTCTGGCTCGCAAATTTCGAATGAGTTTTGTAGCTTCCTTTTTTGTGATAACACGGACCAGCAGTATCCCCATTGCTAGCTTTTCTTCCAGCCATATTCCCACAAAATTCCCCGTCGCGAATCCCAAGGCATACACAATGTAGTACAGAGGATTGGTTACATTCTGAACAATTTGCGCTACTGCCAAAAGCCATATCAGAACTTCAAAAAAACCAAGGCATGCCGAAAATATCTTTTGCCCTTTGGAAAGCAGTATAATTCGAATCGTCCCCAAAGAAACAATGAATAGCTGGGCCAAAAAAATGAGAAACGGCAAAATTCCCCACACAAAAACATCTGAATGCAAAAAATCCGATGTCATTTCCAAAAAACTCATTCAATACGAATTCACGCTAACACACTGACCTGCATTTCTTAAGCCGAAGAAGTTTCTCTTTCGGGAGTTCTTAAAATAAAGCCTCTCCCGTGTATCGTTTTTATGAGGCTCGGGTTTCCCAGTTTTTTTCGCAAATATTGCATATGAACGTCAATCGTGTTAGAAGAAATTTTTGTTTCGTCCTTCCCCCAAACAGCAGATGTTAGCTCTGTCCTTGTTACAACTGAATCTTTGCGTTTCAAGAGAGTAAGAAGAATATTAAACTCCTTTTTCGCTAAATTAATAATCTTCTGATGCCGTCTTATGCTCATATCAGAAAGATTAAGTACCAAATCCCCACAGAAAAAAACATTGCTTCCTTTTTGCGCACTTCTGCGCATAAGACTTTTTATGCGGGCAACAAGCTCACAGAAAGAAAAATTTTTAACTAAGTAGTCGTCTGCCCCCAAATTAATAGCCCGAATGCGATCTTTCACAATTCCTTTGGCGGAAACAATAATAATGGGAGTGTCATTCCCCATAGATCTGAGTCCTGTCACAACATCAAATCCGGATCGTTCCGGCATCATGATATCAAGTACAATAACATCATATTTTTTTTCTTTTGCCTTCCGAAAAGCCGTCTCTCCGTCCAGTGTCGTCTCTACCGAAAACCGCTCGGCTTCAAGCACTTTGCGAATCATTTTCACCATTCTCGGATCGTCATCAGCAACCAGTGCTCTCATTCAAGAAAGAAAAAAAATAGAGGGGATGGCGAGGGAAAACTGAACCTGTTTTTCTCCGTCGCTCACCACAGACAAGGAATAATCCTGTGATTCCGCGAATTTTCTTGCAATAGAAAGTCCCAATCCCGGGCTCGAATAGTCTTTTTTGACCTGAAAAAAGGGAGTGAATATTTTTTCATGGCACTCCTTGGGTATCCCAATGCCATTATTGCGAACAAAAAGAATAAGTCCCTCTTTTCTCGTCTCCGCCCCCAGACAAATTTCATTTCGATGAGGCGTGTGTTTGAATGCGTTTTCAAGAAGAACCCTCAAACATTCCTCAAGCAAAAACATATCTGTTTTTATTTTTTCTCCGTGAGAAAATTTTTCCAGGCAAAGAGAAAATCTATAGTTCTGTGATCGACATTTGAATGTCAGATACAATTTCTGCAAAAGTTCTGGCACGTCTACAACCTCTGTCTTTCTCTCCGTCAAATCCAAATTCCCGTACAACTGAGAAAGGCGAGAGAGAATTTTGGAAAGATGCTGTATTTCCCCGGTGAGAACCGCCTTGTTCTCTTCTGCGGGATCCATGCAAAACAAATCAAAGTACCCCCGAATAATCCCGACTGATGTCTGTATCTGATGCAATGAGCTCTCTAGATCAGGGGGAGGGTGCATTCGCTTTTCCAAGAAAAAACAAGGGGATTTTACTCCACATCTTTTTTAAAAGAAAAAAAATAGAACGTAAATTAATTTATTTAATGTTTTTTTAATAATTCATTCAAGAATAAGGCTCGTCCCCGTCATTTCTTTTGGCACAGGGAAACCTAAGAGCTGTAAAATGGTCGGTGCCACATCACTTAGCTCCCCCGCCTCTCTAAGCTTCGAAACAAAATCGGAAATTGCCACGAAAGGAACCAGGTTTTTGGAGTGTGCCGGCGAAGGCGTCCCGTCAGGATAGATCATTTCTTCACAATTTCCATGATCGGCCGTAACAAATACTTCATATCCCATCTCTCGCACAAAAGGGATGAGTTTCCCCAAACACTCGTCCATAACCTCCACCGCCTGTATAGCCGCCTTTATATCAGAAGAGTGCCCCACAAGATCCCCATTGGCATAATTATGCACCACGAGTGAATACGCATTGTTTTTTATTTTTTCCATAGCGGCGCTTGTATGCTCGAGGGCGGACATTTCCGGTTTGGTGGCATAGGAAGGGCATTTGGGAGAAGGAACAAAAAGCCTCTCTTCCCCAGGAAAAGGTTCTTTTCTTTCCCCCGAAAAAAAAGAGGTAACATGATTAAACTTTTCCGACTCAGCTATTCGAAGCTGCCTTTTTTTATAATGAGCAACAACCTCTCCAAGCGTATGAGTGATCTTCTTTCCCGAAAGAGAGTAGACCGTGTGCGCTTGCGAATTATAGTTTCCAAAAACTCCGATATTATCTGGGATGAGTTGTACCGGACGAGAAAATTCTGAAAATCCATCCTGGCAAAAAACTTCTGTTATCTGTTTCATTCGGTCTGTCCGAAAATTAAAGAAAATAACCGCATCCTCTGTCTGTATCCTTCCTTCTTTATGTAAAAGCACCGGGGGTACATAGTAGTCAGACCTATCTCCCGAACTATAAAAATCTTCCAGATATGTTCTCCATCCCTTTTCATACGGAACAACACCGTCGCTACACAACACATCGTACTCCTGTTTTGTCCGTTCCCAGTTTTTATCTCGATCCATGGCAAAAAAACGCCCGCCAACAGTGGCGATTTTTCCTGTTTTTTGTGCTTCGATTTGTTCCAAATATTGCCGAGCGGTCCTTTCCGGAACATCCCTTCCGTCTAAAAATGCATGAATAAAAACCTCTGAAATGGAAAATTGCTGAGCCATTTTTTGTAACCCAAAAAGGTGCGGCAAAAAGCTGTGTATGCCCCCGTCGGAAGCCAGTCCAACAAAATGTATTCTTCCTTTGTTTTTCGCTTTTTCAAAAATGCTTTTCAGTATCGGTTTTTTAAAGAACTCTCCCGATTCAATATCATCATTAATAATCGTCAAAAGGTGCTTTACGGGGCGTCCAGCACCCATCGTCAAATGCCCCACCTCTGATCCCCCCATCTGAAATTCCGGAAGTCCCACCGCTGTCCCATGCGTACGAAGCTTTGCCAGAGGGAAATGTGTTAAAAGTCTCTTTAAAAAAGGCGCATCGGCTTGATACACTGCGTTCCCCGGTCCATGATCTCCCAATCCAAACCCATCTAGAATTACGAGATAAACTTTCTTTTCCATCCTCGGCATTGTACGGTAAAATCTCTCTGCATGAAATTAAAAAATTCCGGTATAACCTTGTTAATTTCTTTGGGAATTTCGTTTTTGTCTTTATCTATCGCTATGGCGGTATTAAGTTCAATTCGTCAGGCCACCGAACAAAATACGAGCATCGAGCGGTCGAACCAGGTTTTCTATGCTGCGGAATCGGGGCTGGAAGCAGCATTTTTTCATCACAATGCAAGAGGACGAGGCGTGCACTTTGTGGAAGATCCCGAAAGTCAAGAAGTAGATGCATCACAAAAAATATCGCTCCCATCTAATTCTGCGGAGGTCGAATGGAAAATTCTGGGACGCACTTCTCCCATTGTCGGAATGCTCAAAGAAGGACAATCCATAGAAATCCCGTTCTTTTGGGACAATTCTGCCAACCCAACCGATTCGCCCCCACGAAATGAAGGTGGGAATTTTGACCCATCTCATCTAAACGCTGGAAAGTTCGTTGGCTCCTTTGCCCTTCAGCTCTACAACCAGGTGGAAGACGGGGGAGGCGACATGGAACAGGCTGTTTTCGATGCGTATGGTCCGTTTGAATTTCCCATTGGCTTTGACTTTGGAAGCACAGACACAGAGGTGTTTTTAGGTTGGAGCTTGGAACGCATTAGCGCAGATTCTGATCCAGAAACATTCGTCCCGCGCGCCGAAGGAGATCCCTGCTCTATTGATTCCGAACTTTTGTGTGAAGATGAATTTCCTCTTACCCTCAGTTCGAATGACCCGTTGGATGGAAATATATTACCCGGAAACGAAGAGGCGGTCTTAGATTCATTCTGGGGGGATGGAGAAAAATATGTTCTCACCTTCCGTCCTTTTTTGCCTTTCTCAAGCACAGAAGGCACTCCAGATAATCCAGACGATGACACACACATAGCGGGCATCCCTTTTTCCATAGATACGGACGAAACATTCATTCCGAAAAACTTTTACACGGTTACTTCCGCTGTAAACATTGGCGAATACCAGAAAACAATTTCCGTAGAGGTCCCGGAAACGATTTCTGTAGGAGCCTTTGACTACGTGATATTTGAGTAGCAAATCCCAAGCGGGATTTTCTATCAAAAAATAATTTTTGTTCCCACGTTCTCCCCGCTCACAGCTTTTTTCAAATTTCCTTTTTTCATAAGCTCAAATACCAAAATCGGCATTTTGTTGTCTCTGCACTGTGCCACCGCTGTTGCATCCATAACTTTTAAGTCCTTTTCAAGCACTTCATCAAATGTAATATG
>JAIPGU010000013.1 GCA_021735575.1 Candidatus Altimarinota bacterium
CATATTACTGTTTTTTCTCATTGTAAGAGATTTTTCGGTAATTCAAAAGGAAGTGCCTAAAACGTTTTGGAGCAAGTGACATACCTTGCTTCGACGTAAGATTATTTTTTCTGTCTTCCTGAATGTTCTGCGAAGCAGAATATGAAGGATCTTCAATATAAGTATTTACATTATAATGAAGATTCTTCTTTCTCCCCATTCGACTTCGCTCAGGGTCATCATCAGAAAGACGATATTTTCTAAATTCTAAGTTCTATCCTCTAAACTCTAAAATGTATTGACAATGTCAATACATTGTCACTACAATTTTCACCCCTCGCAGTACCGTCGCAGTGCTTCTTCGATGTATCTTGGCTGACGGAAAAAATCTCTTGCGGTTCCTTCTGAAAGCATCTCTTCCGCTCTTTCACTCATTCTTTTCCATTCCGCTTTCCCCGCTAGTTGTGCAGGAGTAGAACCATGCCAAAAACCTTCATATTCTAAAATATCCGAGAAATCCCGTCTCCCCGCAAAAACCAAGCGAGCCATACGATTTATATTATCGCGACTCTCCTTAATACTTGGAGAATATGATTGTTTTGGTTTGTATAACTGTGCATATTCAAGAACGGTCGGACGTCCTCCTGATTCATAGCTGATATAGTTACCAAAGATTGCCTGTGTCATAGTCAAATGAACACGAAGCCGATTTCCAATATCCAATAAAATTCTCTCCTTTTCCGCCACCCAGAAAGTTTTCCCCTTATAAAAAGGATCTCGATCTCTGTCCTGAATAAGTTGGTATGTTGCTCTCATTTGCTTATCAAATCCTTCCAAAAATCGACGACACGCATCATCTGTTCCTTTATTTGTTCCTTCTGATTTTCTCTGCAGAAACATCTCAACTTCTCTTTTGTCCCACGTTGCTCCCGCTACCTCAAAATCATCATGATCCATTTTTTCGGCATTTCGGAATACTCTGTGAGCACGAGCAACTGCCATCGTAGATTTATTTACCACCTGATAAAAAAAGTTGGTCGTGTTTTGAGCCGTTTCTCCGGAAGTAGGATTAAACGTCCCCCCTCCATCTCCAAGCATCTTCGCCCATGACTGGAAATCATCAAAATTCCATAAATCTTTCTTTGCTCCGGGCGTACCGGGAGGTACAATTCTTCCGTTAAGTTTCCATGACTCGTTATCAACGAAAAAATCCAAATGAGGGTAAATCCCCATATACGTCTTATTTAAACGCGCAACAGCCGCTCTTGAGAGAAGCGGTCTATTATTTCTGGGATTAACGGTCGCTATTCCCATCACAAGAAAATAAATACGTTGATCCGGCTGACCGTTCATTTTCCCATCACGCAAGGCGAAAGATAAAAACGCTTCATATTTTGCTGGATCAATAGTCGCCGCCTTTGATTTATCCTGCATATCTACTTCTCCCCTACTCCAACGCTGTAACATAGTCGCCATAACATTCGTACGCGCAGTTTTATCGTTTGTTTCATATTCTGAAAATTCACCGTCAAAACCATCTTGCGCTTTTCTCCCGTTACCATCCATGGAGATATCCCATTGTCGGAACACTTCGTACGACCATATTTCGGACGCCGCATCACGAACCTTATTACGCATCTCCCCGAACGCAAGATTATGAAGATCTCCTGGGATATCAAATGTTCTCGTACATCCCAAGTTCATAAGCGCCCTCCATAATATCGGATCATCCCATGCTAAAGCTCCTTGATCATTCAAAAGAGTGATAATAGCACGTACTTCATCCTGATCTTTACTTCTCTGCATCGCTTCCCACAAACTCGTAATCGGTTGATCATGCCATTGATCTTTGAATTCATTCACACGTTCGGTTTCAGAATTTTCTCCCATTCGGAAAAATTCTTTCCCGACACGTGTATTTCCAAAAACTGATATACCAAGCGTTGCAGTAGCACGATCCATTTTTCGTTTCAGGAGGCGATTACGCGCTTCGATGGTTTTTTTGATAATATCGTAGATTTGATAGAGCGATATGTAATGCACTCCGAATTTTCTACGACGTGTCATTTTCCGCATAAGTCCTGTCTTTGGTGCTTGAGAGAAAAGAAAACTATTCTTCTCTTCTTCCTCGTATGATTCAAGCCAATCGGAAAATTCTCGTGTGCTTCCGGCAACATTTGTAACATGCAATACAACATCCTGCCAACCGGTCAGCATCCCCATAGCTTCTGCTTTTTTCTGTGGATCTCCACCGTCCTCTAGGGATGCATTCCACGTTTGTTCAAAATCACTCCAAAATGTCGGATCTCCAGAAGAATCACACTTGTTGAATTTCCCCCATACTTCATCAAATTCAACATCGCATGCTTGTAATTCACCAATAATTCTTCTGGCAGAATCTTTATTCATTTGATACCGATCAGAGAAATCTTCGTCTGTAAAGTCTCGGATATCTCGCGTAATATTACGAACTACTTTTCCAACAACCGATCTATATTCTCCATATTTCGTATTAAATTCTGTTCTTTGCGCTTCAAAGTTTTTTCTAGCGCGGGCAAAATTCATACCATCCTTTTCATATATTTCCTCTTCTATTCTATTTTCTTTCTCTTCGTCTTGCTCGTCCAGTTCTTCATAGGCTTCTAATTTTTCAAGCGTCTCTATGTTCTCTTCCATTCTGAGATGCTCCAACAATTTCTCTTCAAACATTTTTTTCCATGGACCGGCGGAAATATTGATATTCTCCCTTAGGGAAGAAAGCCTATGAGCCAATTTTGAAAAATCAGTCACACAAAAGGGTTCATTTCCCTCTAATTTTTTACTTATACTCGCAAATGAGATTCCTATGTCTTCTTCCAGCGATCTCAAACCTTCAAAAAACTCATCTCTGAGTTTCTTTTTTTGCTTTTTTTCTTCTTCCGTTAAGTTTGCATCTGGGAGAACTCTCTCAAAAACTTCTTCCATTTGCTCCACATGGGATTTTATTTCTTTTTGAATTCCTCCGGATGTCCAAGCATTGCTTACACTTTTAATTTGCTTTCGAAGTGCTTCCCTATCTGCATCATCTTTCTCAGTATTTTGTCTTTCTTCTTCCGTCATTTCCGCCTTTGGCTTCTTTGACGGCTGGAGAGAAAAATCTCCTTTCCCATCCAAAAGAACTCGTATATCTGAAACTTTCCGCTCCATCTCTTGCAACGCGTGTTTCATTTTCTCCTGAGAAGTGAGTGTTTCCCGATTGAGTGTGTAGATTGTTCTGTTCCCCATCATATATTCTGAGACCTTCTCTCCGTTTTTTCTTCTGTTTTCCCATATATCTCTCGTAAGAGAGTCGATAACTCCATTCCGCCTATTGATAGCCTCTGATACTTCTCGTATAAGGTTTTGTTTCTTCTCATTATCCTCAGAGCCGGAACCTTCCTTATCCCATATTTCATCATTTACTTTTAAGGTCACTTCTTCTTCTACTTCGTCTGGAGATAAATCCTCACAAAACCCTACCAATCCATCAAGTGCATCAACTCTGTCTTTCTGATACTGAGCTGTGAGAGAGTCATAATATCCTGGAGAACGAAGAAGTTCTACTATATCCCTCACAACAAACTCTCGTGGAACCAATGTTTCGGAACAATATTCCCTTGTCTGTGATTGTGTTTCGTGCATAGAAAGTGTTTCGGCTACCGCTTCTCGTTCCTCCCGAAAATTCTCATCAGCGTATGTTCCCTCCAACTTTCTCTCTTCTAAAATAAAAACAATAAAATCATATATCTCTTCATTAAGAGAACCTTGTCGTTCCAATGCTTCTATTATCAGTTCCTGCAATTCTTCTGGAGAAGTGCCAGGCTGCGCTTCGATCAATTCTATAACATAATTCCGAAGCTCTTCTTCTTCTGCCTCTTCCAGATGAGACATAGGACGACCATCCAATTTTGATGTTCTCTCCTTCGCAAATATGTCCGATATAGATGAGGAATCATATTTTTTAGGAGGATACTCTCTCTTCAAAACCCCAAACACATCCTGCTTCAAATCCGTTTCAGAAATTTCGCCCAATACTTCCTTGCCCACGACACCTCCTCCTCGCACAAGATCCGCGCCGGCTTGTTCGGTTTTTTGCATAGACTCTTGCGCTCTTTTGATGCGTCGCAATGGCTTGCGCAATGGTTCGGGTATGGCGAATGTTTCGAAAACTTTATCTATTGCCGTTCCCTCTACATCAAGCAATGCTTCCAAAACAACGCTTCGCAGCTTTTCCGGGAACTTTTGTTCTTCCAAAATTTTGGTGAATCCATCTCGCGCTATCCGCTCCGATTTTGATGCGACTGCTTTGTGCGTTTTTTCCAGAATTAAATTGGGTCTATCGATATTTCGTTCGCGAAAATCCGCCAAACGCTCCATGACAGCTTCCACCTCCGCCGAAGATCGATTAGGAATATATGTCCGACGTATATGCGCCAGAAACTGACGTCTGCGTTCCAAATCAATATCCGATGCTTTCTTTTCCAGCACATCTTCCACAACCTTCCAAATTTCTTTTCGGAAATGAAATACCGCTCCTTCAATCAACTCTGCGGGGAGGACGCCAAGTGCTCTTAGATTTTCGAAGAATTGGGGATCATTTTCATTAAGAGCTTTTATGATTGCTTCCGTTTTCAATTCATTCTGGATAATTATTTCCCATTCCGATTCGGCAAAATTCTTTTGTGATAATTTCGTTTCCAATGTTTCAAGATTCTTTCCCAGAACATCAATAATTTTTGCTCGTATTTTGGAAAGGTGCTCCACGTTTCTCTCTCCGATGGATTTTTCCATGAATGTCAGAGGATCTTTTTTGTTCTTTTTCTCTTCTACACCTTCTGGATTGTTTTTTTTCTTTTTTTTGTCTTCTGCTTTTTTGTCCTCTTCCGCCATCAACAATGCAAAATCTTCCGCCAAGAGCGAATGAGCCTCAAACCTCTTCCGAAGCCCCATACTATAGCGATAGGACGACTCCCTTGCACGACTGTGCACATGTTCCAATGCGTCAGAAATAGTATCTTGAGCCTTTTTATCTTCGCCTCTTTTTTTGATTTCTTCTTTGAGCTCTTTGATTCTCTGAACCAGTCTTGCTCTTTCAGCGCTGATATCTGTTTTAGTCTTTGTGAGAGCTTCAAAAAATTCTGTTCTTTTATCCTCAAACTCAGAGAATGCCCTCATCAAGAAAAGTGTCTCACCAGAGTCAAAAAACGTATCAAAAATAGTCTCCGCCTCTCCAAGTTCAAATGTTTCAATCCCACGAAGAGAAGTCCGGAGAACTTTTTTCTTTTCTTCATCTGTTTCATCCTCAATTTTCCCTTCTATTCTCTCTTTTAACTTTTTTTGCTCATCAATCCACTGCTTGCGCAATTCAAGCAAGTTTGTTTTCTCCGATTCACTTATTTCCAATTTATTTATCCGTTCTTCTCCGGCTTCGGCTCCATATTCCTTCAAAACCCTTTGATCAAGTTCTCCTAAAAGTTTTCTATTTTTTGCAAGTGTTTTTTCTGCGTCATCCGATTGCTCCAAATCTGCACGAGGCCCCTCACGGTATTTACGAAATTCAGAAGGATCAAATTTTTTTTCTCCATACGCCAATCGTTCCAATTGAATCACTTCTTCCGGCAAAAGGAGCGTTTGACCTTCCGTCCACGCCACAAATCGAGCCGCATTAACACGACGAACTCTCTCTACTATCTCCTCCTTTTGACTCTCTCCTTTTTTTTCGTATAAATCTTCGATCGTATCCCAGAAGAAAGAAAGCTCTCCCCGGTCCGGCTCAGAAGAAATCGTTTGTAATGTTTCATCCGCCAGTTCTTGCAAAAGAACTTGTACAGTATGGTCATCAAAATATGTTTTTGGATGAATGTCTTTGTTTTTTAAAACCCAATCTTTTTTATCCGGAAAAATCCGATACAATTCCAGAAGTAACAATTTGTCATTGAGAGAAATAGAATCCAGTACATTTCCCACTCCATCAAGTCGAGCACGAGTCAGTAAAGTAATCCCCTGTCGGAGAAGCACGTCCCGAATATCTTTCAAAAGCTGTTTTTCAGACGGTGTGTACGCGTTTTGGCTCAGTGCTTCATAAAAAGCCGATAAACGCAAAATACTTCTTTGTGGAAGGGATTCTCCGTTGGAATCCGACCGAGCAGCAGCACGAGCTTCGCGAGTCTCCGCCCCAAACAGCGTCTTAATCCGCTCCTGTTGCTCTTCGCTCAAAAAAGTCTTGAGATGTTTGGAAACATGAATGCCATACAAAATTCGTGGCGGAAAATTTTTTTCAACTCCCGATCCACTCTCAGACAACCTGATCTGATGTTCCACCAATGCCTGGAAACGATCTCTCCCCCCACACACTTCATCAAAAACCTTCATTCCTTCCTCTGTCCCCTCCGCTTCCTGCAGACGACGTTCCAAATAGCCAACATGCTTGTAACGAAAATCCAAAAGATCTTTCACATCCATCGGCGGACTCTCCTGACTTTCCTGCTCCTCTTGCATCTCCGAAAAAAACACGCATTTCTCTTTCCAAGAAAATGGAGTGTCATAATACTGATATTTTCTGTGTAATTGCTTCATATAATCCAGCCATTATACCACATTGGAAAGCAGAAAAACAGTGTTTGAGTGTTCTTTTTCCTGTATTAATATTAAAAATGTTATAAAATAATACTTTGACGAAAGCAAAAAAAATTTATACAAAGAAGATATGAGTCCAGGAGAACAAGATTCCAGCGCTATGGATTGGGTATTTTATGGCCTCAATGCCGTATCTATATGGGGAACGGATGAAGGGTATGAAAACGCCATCAGGAGCCAAATGAACGACACACTGACTCGTATAGAAGATGTTCTTTTGGAAAATCCGGAAGCTATAGCGCACCATATGCAACCGCATTTTCAAGGACTTTCTTCGGAAATAATACAAAGCCGTATCCAGGATGGGGAACGCCATTCTGAAATGATGGCTCATTCTCAAATGATGACCAATCAAATCGTGGTCGCCTTTCGGGAAGGAGTAAAACAAATCGTCACATCCCAACAGCACGAACATCAAAAAACACGAGAAGCAATTGAAGCTATAATGAATAATGCTGTTAGGGCACTGAGCTTCTGCATTCAAGAAACAGCCAAAAAAATCATAGAATCGACTATGACAAGCCCTCGACAAGCTTTGCTTCGTCTCCTGAATCGAGATGATAGTATCGTTACCGTCGAAAATATCGAAACGGTTCAAGAAGGACAAGTCTCTGCGGATACTGTTTTTAACGCAGCTGATATAGGACTTTTGGATATCCTTTTAAAACAAGGAGGCGCAGAACTATTTGTCAAAAATACCGTAAAAAATGATCCCAACACACTCCTGCTCTTTTTGGAGGTGGAAACAAGCAATCCACACTGGAAAAGAAGCAAATACTTGGCTTTTCAGCAAATTTTGAATCTTGCCCAAACCCCCGATCCGAAACGCCCAAAACAACAAATGCAAATGGCTTCCGTCAATGATCTTTTACTCCTTCTCGGCCATGCCGAACAATACGAAGAAACAATAAACGAAATGCACCTAGAGCACGGAGAAGACGAATCAAAAGAAGAGACAAACTACTATCGCACAAAAATTTTTGAAACTCTGCACGATATCGCGTACGGAGACAAGCATAGTTTTAACTCCGGAGAACAAATTCAGGCACGACTGATACTTCTCTCTGCCAAGCAACTTTCTCCGGAAGAGGAGCAAGATATGATAAATCTTCTCCAATTAGCGAATGAAATGGCACAAAAGCGTGGGACCTGATAGAGTCGCGTTAAAGTAAGAATATAGAGTCATTTCTGTATAAATTGACACAGAAAAAATCAATCTCCCCCCTTGTCATCTCGACTGAACCACGCAAAGCGGGGGAAATGGAGAGATCTCTTGTATTTTTTAAGGGATTCCTCCGTTACAGTCGGAATGACAAAGACTGTGTAATTTTATAATTGTTCGGCTATAAGCTGGAGCGATAAAGGAATGAGGCAGGAGTGAGACGTAGCCCCTCTCTCCGTGATGTTTATAGATTGATATGAACTTAAAGATATTATGGTTCAGGGCACAACGTGAGAACCTGCATAGGAAAATTACATCTTTCATGAAAAGGACGGGCAATGGCATGTTAAAAAATTTAGAAGCAAAATAGGAAAATGGTTCGCAAAAATAAGATCAGATGAAAACAGGAGGATATAGAATTGCGCCTCTGTCTTACTCCGATTCAATCAAGACGATTGAAAAAATACTGTTTATTCTTTTTCTTACTTAGCCAATTCCTTCAAATGCTCCCTAAACGCCTTAATTGCCTCTTCTTCGTTCTGATATTTTTTTCCTTCTCCAAATTCTCTATATTTTCCGTCTACTTCTCTCATAATAAGACCAATCTCAGCGTCTGAAGGTTTTATATCCTTTTCATTTTGTTTCAGAAAAGAAGCTAGCTTCGTCAATCCTGCTAGGTCAAGCTTTGTTGTAGATTTATCATCCTCCCCTTCTTTCCCAAAAGTAATGGTTGTTCTGTCTTTCCTTGTTGTATTAATATTGACCGCAAGCCCACTCGTAGGAGTTCCTGCCGCCGATCCTCCCTGATCCGGAAACGAAGTAACTTCTTGCTCTGGAAATAATGTTTTCAATATTTCGTTTTGCTGTGACCTATCCCCCGATATCCCCTTTGCAAAGTCTGTCTTATCCACCTTCCTTTGTAATTCAGGGGGCATTGCATCATAAATTCTCTTCCCTACATCCTCCCCCCCTCGGTGTACTGTTTTTAACCCATGGGTACGAAAGAATGTCATGAGTTGCTGATTATCTGTGAAATTCCTATCACGCAAAGCATCCCTCAAAGCTGTGAGTTCTTTATCCCCCATCCCCATCGATATCTTCAGTTTATCTTCCTGTTCATCCAAATTCTTTTGTCGCGCACTTCTCATAATGCTTGGAATTTTTGCCAAAGCCGATAATCCGACCTTTTCTCCTCCCGTCCCAACAGGAATAATAGTCTGATCGATAGTCGCACTTTTGGCGGCATATCCGGCGACACTTTCGGCTCCGGATCTGATTTTCTGAATTACCATATCGTTAATAGGAGAATCTTGAAGCGCCCAGAATGCGACTTTCCAAAATACAACCACCGTCATTATTTGCCACAAAATAGCATATGCTCCCTGTCCAAACTGAGAAAGCGCCGGTCCAGGAAGAACTAGGTCTCCTTCTCCGGAAAAAAGTCCTGCTCCCGATAATGCCGTCAACATTACAAAAGTAACGGCGAATGCTCCACCGATTTTGAGTGGCATGATGAGCGCTTTGAAAACCATACTGCCCATATCTCCAGCTTTATCCGCCAATCCCATAATGCTTCCTGCTACAATCAGGGGCGAGAATATCATGGCAAGCCACAGCACTACCACCCGTACAAGCAATGCCAGGAAAATGGCAACCAAAGCTACCATAAAGGCCAGCGCCATAATGCCGGAGAAAATCACATTATCGAGCACCCCTGTCCAACTCTCGAGTTTCGCCGCCAACGTTGGGAGACGTTCCAAGTGCTGAAAAAAGACTCCAAAGGACAAAAATAAATTTCGAGATGTTTCATTACGGGGTCTGAGAGGTCCTTCCCATGATTTGGGATTAAGACTGAAAAGACAAGAATCTTGTTTTATATTCCCCTCCTCATCTTCATCACAAAAAACAGTCGTAATAACTTCATGAAATTCTACACATTCTATATTTGGGTCATCACTACTACAAGGCTGGAGCGTTGTCTTATCAAACTTCTGTGTCATAAGGTTCTTCAGTCCATCGGCTTCTTTCACTTTCAGGGCTGTATCGGAAATGGAAATCAAGGAAATGGTCCCCACATGAACCGCATCAATCAAGACTTTAAATCCGAGCAAAGAAAAGTTAATGGCAATAAGCGCCATAATAACTTTGGGAAGTTTCTCTTTGATAGTCCAATTCCCTTCCCCGAACGAAAACAAATTCGCAAAGGCGAGAAAGAGGAGCACGAGCACAAATCCGATGTTAGTAAAATTGCGGATAATAACCCACATGGGGCGTACCGCTTCCATCGCTTCTGGACCGGTAATCATATCTGTTCCGATGAGGGTTCCCCCAAAATCCAAGATCAGCAAACTTAAAAAAGTAAGGATATTTATCAAGACCGACAATGCCTGAGCAATGTCCTGAAGGGCTTCATTTGTGAGATTACCTGATTTTTTCTTAGTGGTTTCTGTAACACCTGGAGAATAATTTAGTCCCCAAAGATCGTTTGGATCAAAATTTCTAGTATCCTTCCTAACATGTCCCCGTGATTCTCCTCCAGACTGAGCAAATACAATGTTTTTCCCTATACCACCCCCTCCCTGAATCAACACAACTCCCACAATCAAAATCATACACACTCGCTTCCATCGACCACTTTTTTCTTTCGATGGAGAAAAAATACGCAACGCTGATTTCCAAAGTTTTTTCATGGCTAAATCTCCTTATTATACCACAAAAAAGCGTCGAATACAAGTGATTCAAATGAAATAACAACATTGTGTAGTACGTATTTTGTATTATGTATAAAATCCCAAACAACAAGCACCAAATAACAAATAAATATCAAATTTAAAATTACAAATCTGAAACAAAAACCATTTAGTATTTAGTAGAGAGCAAAACAAATATAAAATAACATACATTGTCATTCCGACCAACATGGAGGAATCCCTCAAAAAACAAAATGCAAGAGATCCCGCGTGCGCGAGATGATAAGAATGCAAGAGATCTCTCCATTCCGTCCCGCGTATGCGGGACTTCAGTCGAGATGACAATACGGGGGAAGTTTTTTTCTTGTGTCATTTTATTTTTGGTTGGCTATAGCGAACCAACTTTAAAATCACATCCCCTTCCCAACGTGGAAGGGAGTTGGGGGGAGGGGGTTCTAAACACAAAAATCACCCTCCTCTATCTCCTCTCTCCCCGCTAGGGAGGAGATAGAAGCGTGTCATTTTATTCTTGGTTGACTATATAATCCCATCTTCGTAACTCCACTCTACCAAAGGCTTCAACTAGGATACTATCCTTCTGAAGAATTCCGGTTTGACATCCAGTTCTCCAGTTCCGCGTTAGCCTCAGGAGTCATACCATCTTCTGTCGCTGGTGTGTCCGTACCAATGTCTTCCCCTTCTACATCAGAAGCAATATCTATTGTCCCTATTCCTTTTTCGATTTTTACTATTTTAATACTACTGGACAAATCTCCTGTCTGACTATTCGCCATTTCAAAAACAGGAGTATAAGCTCCCTTGATACGATTTTGACGCAAAATTAAATTCTCCCCTTCCCACAAGAAAGAAAAGAAAATTCTCTCTCCCTTGGTCTCATTTATGTATACCACTCCTTCATATTCATCTTTGCGAACTTTTTTCATGTCAAATATAGTCACTTTTTTATCCGACTCATCTCCACGAAGAGAACTATTTTCAAAAGAAAAATTGTAATTCACTCCTGCTGCTTTAGAACCTTGTAGATTCCTCTGCGAATCGACAACCTCTTTCATTTCATCACATGAATATTTAAGTTTATAGTAGGGTTCAACATCCAAAATGGATTCTCCAATTTTTGACCATTTTGATCCTTTTTGCTCTCTCAAATCACGAAATAAAACATCACGAACTTCTTTTCGAGGTTTTCCTAAACTGTCATCAAAATCTCCCTTGAGAACTGTCGCTAATTCTTCCACAGAATCCTCTGTATTGGCAAATTTTGACAACTCTGAAGAAAGGGATCCTGTGATAATCTCCTCATCTTCCAAGGCTTTTCGAAATGCTTTGAAATTCTTAAGCGTCGGTTTTTTTAAAAAATTATTAATAATTTTTTCACTTTTCGGCTTCATCGGAATCTTGTCTGGATTTTTATATGGCTTCCCTTTTATACGTTCAATAAGACTACTGAATCCTGATTTTATTCCCATTATTCCTTTCTGCACCAACTTAAATTCATTCACAAAAAGCATTGTGGAAATCATTGTGTACACGTATCCCCCTGTTAGTCCCAAGTTCAGCATTCGCTCGATACCTCGTTTTTCTGTCAGACGAACATTTTCAGGGATGCTTTCGGGAGCTCCGGCGTAGAATTTTTTCACTGCCTGCCAATCATATTGTTTTGCTGATTTCGGATCGGCTATCACCTGCTCCATGATTTCTTTCGCCACAGTCATTTTTGCCGCCTGAAAATCCGGACTATAAGCGGGATGCGAATCCAGCCAAAGCCCCAAAGAACCGATCGTATCGGCAAAAACGAACCGCTGAAATGTCTCTTTATCAATCATTCTGCTATTCAATCGTCGCTGGAATGTTTCCCACTCTTCGGTTCCAAATACGTTTCCCGAACGGAAAACCTGCCAAGCCACAAATTCCAAATCTTGTTTTGATATTTCTTCCTGCGTCGCTGTTTCCTTTGAATCTTGAAACGATTGTGCTGTTTTTAGTATGCGTTTCAGTTGCGCCGCATCCCCCGTATCCGAAAAATAATCCAATCTTTTATCCCATCCAGAGAGCATCTCTTCTACTCCTTTATCAAAATCTCCTTTTCGAGACTTATTCTCGCTCCAATCCAAGGGATGTATCACAAAATGAGCCGTTTCGTGATTGAATTGAAGCATTTTCCCAGCTGTAAATGTAGCGGCACGTACTACCGGTGGAGAAATCAGCAATGCTCCAATTGCTGCAACCCCCCAACTTTTCTTAACTCCTTTTCCCCAATCACTGAACGCATCTCCCGGTCGTTTTCCTATCAGGTTAAATGGCAATCCAACCGTCTGCATCAATGTCCCGAATGTCCCCATCGCAACACCAATATCAAACGTCCCCCACAAAGAATCTCCCGACCATGTTCCTTCTCCCCAATACTTTGCCTGTTCCCAAAATTCTCTCCAAAACGTATTAAATTCTTCATCGTGATTCAGTTTCGGCAGAACCGTTTCTTGCATATATCGCACAAATTCCTCTGGATTTCCTTCCCATAGTTTCTGAAGATCCTCTTCGGATTTCCCAGTAAATTCCATCGTTTTTTTCTTCATCAAAGCTTCCAATCTCATCTGGAATGCCAGCATGATTTTCTTTTTGTTCTCATCCGTTATTTCCTGTTCCATGCTATTCAATGCCTCCCTCGCGTGCGCGTTTGCTTCCAGATATTTCAGACTTAACGGCACATCATCTTTCGGATTTGGACAAGAAGATGGAGTTTCATCTTGTGAATACTCATAAAAACAAACCCGATCTTTCCATGAACACGTAAAAGATTCCCTATTCAGGTGCGTGCCTGAACCTTTCCAAGAGAAACTTTTTTGACTGTTATTCATTGTTACAATTTAAGCGCCCGAACCCACAGATCCACGAGACCTTCCTTTTTGTCAGGCAATTCTTCCAACTCCACGCGAGCAAAGTTCGTTCGGAAAAAATCCGGTGTATTTTTTCCCATTTGAAGCATTATTTTTTTACTGTTTTCTTCCATTTGTAAATTCACAACCGACACAGACGGGTCATACACGAACCAATACCCAATAAATTTCTCCATCGAGAAATATTTTTTATCTACTTGAATTCCATTTTCATAGACCGTTACATTGTGTTTTTCTTCTCCATTTCTATGCGCCCAAAAATACACTGCCACCGCTATAAAAAGCGTCAGTGCCATAACCCAATCCCCTACCAACATCGCCCAAAAAGCGCTTCCAAAAAAAATGAAACAAAAAACGACAAGCCACACCCATCCTCTTTTGTGCGGATGATAATCATGCGCTGTCCACGAAAAGATTTCTTTTCCCGGATCAAAAACATTTCTGGTATGAGGGGTGTTTTCAGGCATAAGAAAGGAAATATATCTCTTTATTGTACCACAAAATCAAAGGGAAAGCAATCTAAAATAGATCACAAGAGGACAAGATTACAAGATAACAAGAAAAAATACACTTACTGTCATTGCGAAGAGTTTCACGATGAAGCAATCTGTGTTTTGAGATCGCCACGCCTGCCACGCCTGCCCGCCGTGGTGGGGCGGACTCAGAAAAACAGTGTTTTTATGTCTTCCTGATCCCGACTTTAGTCGGGAGAAGGATCTTCGATATAAAAATAAGGAAGAAAATATGAGGAAGATTCTTCGTCACTTTGTTCCTCAGAAAGACAATAAAAAAATAAACCTCTCTGTCCTTCGCTCCGCTTAGAACACCTCCCCTTATAAAGGGGAGCATCTTTCATTCTTTACCCCGTGAAATAGTTCCGACTTTGTCGGGATGAAGTAATGAAGTCATTGACGACGTGTATACTCCCAGTATACATTTCCCCTCAGTTTTCACGTATCTTTGTTCCTTTTCGCACCAATTTTCGATTCAAATCCAACCCCATCAAATGACATTCTTCATCAATGACCGATTGCGAAATATGACAATCTTCCAAAACACAATTCGGATAAATAATACTATCGGTTATACGGCAACGCTTTATCTGACAACCGTCTCCCAAAAAAACTTTTCCGGAAAACGTATTCCCTTTTTCCAATACATTTGTTCCTTTTTGGATGCCAGAAGTTTGTAATGTTTGGTGTGCCTCTAGATAGCTATCAAAACTCCCTACATCAAACCATTCTCCCCTCACATGAATCGATCGGATCGTTTTCCCATGTTTGAGGATATCAGGAAAAACTCCTCCCAACGCATCAGGAGACCGAGCCGCACACGCATGTAATATTGGAAATAAATCTTTCCCCATCGAAAAGAATCCCGTAGAAACAAATTTTGATTTCGGGTGTTCTGGCTTTTCTTCAAACCCTATTATTTCCTGATTTTTTTGTGCAACAAAATCCCCCTCCTGTCCTCCAAAACCCCCCCTGCCCTTCGGGCATCCCCCCTTACAAAGGGGGGCATTTTCCATTAATTCTTCGTTGATCTCCACAACTCCAAATTTTCGAGCTTCGTCGAACGTCGAAACTTTTCGTACCGCAAGACGCGCCTCTTCCGAGCTACATTTCAAATCCTGCACCTGTAACTCCGGCAAGAGGTTATCTCCCGCACAGAGGAGTATGTCGTCATCAATTGAAAATTCTTTCAGCGCCAGTGACAAAGCTCTCAATGCTCCCAGTTTCTCTCCATCGGAGAAAGCATCTTCACAAAAAATATGGAAATTGGTTCGACCGCATTTTTGCAATTCCATTCTAAAATCATGCTCAAACGCCTTATTAGTAAGCAAAAAAATTTCATACTCCCGAGGGATCGTATCCAGTATATGCGCTATAATTGTTCGCCCTTCTAAAAGAAGCAAAGGTTTGGCACGGTGCTCTGTTAATGGCCAAAGTCGTGTTGCAAAACCACCCGCCAAGATCATGACCTTCATGACGCTCAGTCTACAAAAAAGCTCCCGTTTGTGCGAGAGCTTTTCTGATATTTTGGAAAAGGAAGATGCTCTTCTTTTCTAGTTATAGCTAACCAATTATAAAATTACATAAATGCAAGAACATTCCTTCGGTATTGTCATCTCGACCGAGCCCCACCAAGGCGGGGCGAGTGGAGAGATCTCTTGCATTTTTTAAGGGATTCCTCCGCTCCGGTCGGAATGACAAAGACTGTGTAATTTTATAATTGTTCGGCTATAAATCAGCGAAATACTTTGTTATAACGCAAAAGTCTTTTCTTTGCTTCCGCTTGTCTCTCGCGAGCTTCCAATTGATCTGGAGAAAGAATCACAGACTGCTGAAGCATTTTGGGAGAAATTTTAAATTCCTGCAAAGGGGCAAGGGTTTTTGACGGATCTTTTTTCCATGGAGATGCCCGAAATACAGGGGTCGATACGGAAGAAGTAGTATTACGTTGCTGTATGTTTGTACGAGAAAATGGTGTTTTTTCGCTTGTAACTGGAGGTCTAACAGGAGAAAAAGGCATTATCGCCTGTCTCTCTTCGCTGCTTCTTAATTCTTCGCTCTCCTCTCTCATATCAAGCCTGAAATCTTCTCTCATTTCTTTCCAATCTTCTTTTTCTTCTTTCCATTCTTCTTTCAATGCCTCTCGTTTCTCTTTCACCATAGCGCGTCCATCTTCCGAAACAGTGCGTAATTGTTCCAATATCATTTCTCGCTCCATACGAATTTCCTCCAATTTTTGCTCCAATCGTTCCAAGTGTTGTTTTAATGTTTCTATCTTTGTTTCTTCCTCCGAAACAAAAAAATCGGTTGAATCCTCATATTCTTTTTCCATGGCATCGTCTGACGCAAGGGAAAACTGAGGAACCAACAAAAGTCCGAAAACGAAAAGTATTTTTTTCATATGTATATATGTGTCTAAAGAAATAGGACACTTCCATTGTATGCTTCTCTCAAAAAATGCAAATTATTTGAGGAGCTAAAAAATCAAAAAGTATGGATAGATACCTAGAGCAGATTCAGAATAGAATGACACGATATATAATATACTGAGTTCCTCGTACGCAGGATGAAGGTCCCCCTATTTTCGTCATCCTGAGAAGCATCTTGCAAAGCAAGATGTGATCGAAGGATCTTCCGAATAAGATTATAATGAAGATTCTTCTCCGCCACGCCTGCCCGCCGTGGTGGGGCGGATCAGAAAGACGAAATTAAATGTCATTCTATTCTGAATCTGCTCTATAAAATAATAGGCATTGTCATTGCGATGATAAATTATTTTGATTTGTAAACGGAAAAAAACACTCTCTTAGGAAGACAAAAGCGCACTTAATTCTTTCTGATAATTCTCTGGAGGAACCACCTCAAACGGAAGTAGCACAATTCGTCCCTCAATATGAATATTTACTTTCGTTCCATTCTCGGATTTCCAAGAGGTAAGAATTGCTTTTAATTCATCTACTTGAGCACGGCTTGTTCCGGCAGGAATACGAATATCTATTGCTTTCGTTTCTGGTTTTTTCTTCGCAGAAGCTGGTTCTTCTGCAGAAAACGCCTTCCCTACATCTTTCAAATTTCCCACTTTTATTTCGTCAGCAATAAAATTCAAATTTCCATTCCGTTCTTCCACTTTCCCTCTCACGCGCAAAAACGCATCCATTTCCAAAGCCGGTTTCGGAATCTTGTCATATATTTGTGGAAAAATGGCAATTTCGATCTTGCCGGAAGTGTCCTCCAATTGTAAAAGTGCCATATTCTTTCCGCTGCGAGTCACAATGCGTCGAACATCGGAAACAATCCCATGTAAAGTTCGTTTCTCCCCCACGTCTTCGGTCTCAACCAAACTTCCTATGAGCGTTCCATATTTTTCAAAATAGCCAGATAATCCCTTCAAGGGATGATCTGACACAAAAAGTCCCAGACTTTCTCGCTCCCATGCAAGAATATCATCTTTTGTCGCTACGGAATTTTTAAGAGCAAATTCAATAGAACTCTCCCCTTCTCCGCCAAAAAGTCCTATTTGTCCGGCCGTTTGCTTGGATTGCACTTCCCGCGCAAAACGAGACAATTCTTCCAAAGAATCCACGATGGCCCTTCTATCACCAAATTCATCGAAAGCACCGGAAAATGCCAGTGCTTCAAGTGTTTTTTTATTCACCACTTTCGCCGGAACACGCTTTGCGAAATCTTGCAAAGAAACGAAATGCCCTTCTCTTTTTCGTTCAAAAATAATTTGGTTCACTGTCTCCTCTCCGAGTCCTTTTATAGCGGCAAGTCCGAAACGAATACGGGATTTCTTTTCTTCTTTCTCTTCTCCCCTTAATGGGTCATTCACCTCGTGAAATAATCCCGACTCTGTCGGGATTCCCTCTCCACGGGATTCCACGGGGTGAATGACCGTAAAATGTGCACCTGATTCATTGACCGAGGGAGGCAGTACTTCGATGCCCATAGAAGAACATTCATTCATCTCCAGTACGA
>JAIPGU010000014.1 GCA_021735575.1 Candidatus Altimarinota bacterium
CTGAGGAATTTCCATTCCTGCTGTTTCCGCCAGCATTTCCACGGCTTCCCTGAAATTGACACTCTCCATCCGCTCTAAAAAGGAAATGGCGTCGCCCCCTTCCGACGATCCAAAGTCGTACCAGAATTGTTTGTCTGGGCTCACACAAAAACTCGGCGTTCTCTCATTCCGAAAGGGCGATCGGCACATGTAATTTTTGCCGGATTTTTTCAATTCAGCATATTTTCGCACAAGTTCCACAATATCAATGCGGTTTTTGAGATCTTCCAAAAATCTATCTGTCATTTTCGGATTGATTTTTCTCACGTTTCATGCCAAAAATCAACTGCTCTTTTTACTGCTGCCCCGTATCTTCTTGTTTTGATGATTTCTGACGCACAGATTCGAAACAATTGAGGGAGAAAATGAATTAAAGATCGTTTCGTAGAATTATGGATTATGAATCATGGATAAAAAAATATTTTCTTTCCTGATTCCCACTTCCTGATTCCTGACGAAGACTGTTTTTTTTATTTCCAATCCCTTCAAAGGAGCGTTCTCTATCAACAGAACAGAAAGATGCGGGGAGGAAAGTCCGAGCCACATGAAAAATATGGAAACACCTCACGGGTGATGCACTACCAAGCAATTGATAGTGACGGAAAGTCGCACAGAAATTATACGTCCCTGTTTCGACAGGGCTCCGGTGAAATATTCGAGAGATGATTCTCTTGGTTTGCCGAGTGGTAACACTCAGCAATGCGAAACCCTTCCAGTGGAGAAGCGAGTGGCCAAAAGAAAGGGAATAGTATTTTTCCTATTTTGATCTCTTTTTTGCCTCGCCGATGACCGTGATATTCACGGATATAAGATAAATAGCAGTTCTACAAAACTCGGCTTATAAAAAGAGCTTTTAAAAGTTAAAAATGAGAAAGAGGGGGAACTCTCTTTCTCTCGCTCCTAGTTCTCTTTACAAAAGGGCTTTTTTGGAGTACGAAAAGCTCATGAAAATCCTGCTTTTAGGGAAAACGGGGCTTCTAGGATCAGAATTCTTGGAAATTTTCTCTCGAGAAGGAATTCCTTTCGAAGCTCCTGGCCATCATGAGCTTGATTTATTGAACTTTGACAAGGTTGATCAGTTTTTAGCCGGAAATTTTTTTGACCTGATTCTTTATTGTGTTGCCTACACAAAAGTAGATCAAGCAGAAACTGAACGCGGTGCTTGCGAACAGCTCAATGTAAATGTATTGCGAAATATATTGACACACAGGCGTCCGATTGTGCACTTTTCATCGGACTACGTTTTCAACGCTCCTTCCAACATGGCCATCCCTGAAAATTTCTTGCGCCAACCAATCAATTTTTATGGAGAAACGAAAAAGCAAGCTGAAATTTTGTTGGAGCATTCAGGAGTGGATTTCTGGAATATCCGAACATCATGGCTTTTTGGAACGCACGGAGAAAATTTTATTACCAAAATTTTAGATCTCTCCAAAGAACACGACGTGCTCCGCATCGTAGCCGACCAAGTAGGACGTCCGACTTCCACAAAAGATTTAGCGGAATCTGTTTTCAAGAATTTTATTCTCAATCGATCTGATTCCGGTCACTATCATATACAAAATTCTGGAACTCCAGGGAGTTGGGCTGATTTTGCGGAATACTTTTTGCAAAAACAAAAATGGGAGGGTCGTGTCGAACCGATAGCTTCGGAAAATCTGGGGAAAAAAGCCCTGCGCCCCAAAAACTCGGTGCTTCTCAACACCAAATCACCGGAAAACTTGCGCGACTGGCACGAAGCCGTAGATGAATTTTTACAAACAAGACAATAAATAGATATTCGAACTCGCCTCTATTCTCATTTGTCAATCAGTGGAATATGAGGCACAATCCGCCTCGATGAAAACACTGAAAAAAAAGGTTGCGGCATTTTTTAAAAAAATAAAAAAAATATTCCATCACAAACGCCAATTAAATTGGGATTTTTTCCATCGACGCAAGCATTCCCTCTGGGGACAGCGCATGTTTTTTGCAAAACTGATAATTCTTGTCATCATTCTCTATTTGGGATCGATCGCCTGGATTGCCAGAGATTTCCTAAGGACTGGAATTTTTACCGGACGCACGCTTGTGCTTTTTACAAATGAAGCCGAAGCTCGTCCTTGTGGAGGATTTGTCAGTGCTTATGGACTAGTGCGTCTCTTTCCTCCTTCTGTCGCATTTCGAAATTCATACGACCTTGCAGGACATGATTTTGGACCAGCGGAACCACCGCTTGATCAAATTACGGAGACGAAAAATTTCTGGGATTTGGGAACTTCCCCCGATCTGGAACTTTGCGCGGAAGAGTTTCATGTGAGATACGAGGAAGCTACGGAAGATTCCATAGATCAAGTCTTACTTGTAGATACACAAACAATTGAAGAAATATTTTCTCTCTTTGGGACAATGAAGTGGGGAGGAAAAACACTCAACGCGAAAAATTTATTTGCAGAAGTCTCACGCACGGTTGCAAATGTAGATCGACACAACGAAGAGGCACTTTCTACTCGGAAAGCTCCCATCACTCGTCTTGCCAAACAAATGATATGGCGCATGATCTGGAATCCAACTATCGTGCCGCAAGCAGCTAAAATTCTATCCCGCAATATCAAGGGCGGCGGCCTCTTTTCTCCTCGCGTTTCTCCGCCAATTCGTCCCGAACAAAATGATTTTTCCCTCATTGAATGGAATCTTGGTGGTGCAAAATCGTCACGATTTTTGAAAAAAAATATTCGTATTACAGTACGTGAAACAGCTCCGGGACGATGGGGATTTTTTGTAGAACTGTTTCTGCAACACCTCGGGGGCACCGATGAACCAATTTCTCAAAACTGGAAAGGCATGATAGAGCTGAAAGTTCCTCATTTTTTAGAAAAAGAAAATATTCTTCTTTCGGCGGAAGTTGAACCAGGACGCGCTTTTTACAAAGCAATCCCCTTTGAATACAGCGGAGAGCTTCCAGGGTTTTCCATTTTTCGTCCTCGCGGACAATCTCTTTACGCAGACGTATCCATCTCTCTTTTTCCACAAAAATCTTTTGATCAAGCCACCTTTTCGACACATGAGAACGTTGGAACATTTGTCGGAGAAATAAAAAACACTCGTCACTTGTTTCATTGGACGGAAACACCTGACACTTCTGCCCCCTTTGTGACATTGCATGAAATTATTTCACAAGACAATCTATCGCAATCAGAAGAAGGCAAAGAAATTATTTCAGAAATAACGCACGAAAAATTATTTATAGAAGTGCATTTCAACGAGCCAGTCATCCTGGAACATGATTTTTCCGCAACATTAAAAGACTTAGACGTGAACAATAAGGCCCTTTCTGAAGACCCCGGACTTGGTTTTGCGAAACTTATGTCAGATGATCGGACCCTTATTCTGGGCTTTCTTTTAATAAACCCTCAGCCGGAAGAGCGTTATTCATTGGAAGTCTCGGGGCTCAGAGATTTCTACAGAAACAGAATCCAGCCGGTGGGAAGAACTGTTATTGATAGAGTTTCTCAGACTCCTTCCGAAACACGTTGACGAAAAAGAGAGGAGGAATAGAATATTCGGTGTTCCCACATACACACTTTCTGAGTCCCTTCTCTATGATCCCCAAGAAAAGGATTCGCCTTTCGTTTCTTGTTCAAAAAACTCAAAAACTCTTGTTTTGGTGGTTGTCAGGTTGCGCTATTACACTGGCGTCTGTCTATCTTTTCCAAATGAATCATGTCTCTATGCAGGGATACGTTCTTACGCGAGAAACCCAAGAAAATGCAAAACTATCGGCTAAAATGGGACAGCTTGATGCTCAAATCGCACGCCTAGAAACACGAGAATACGTACTGAAAGTAAGCGAAAAAGAGCAAATGATTGCCCGAACACGTGAGCAGTTCATAGTGTTAAAAGACACTTTCACCGCTCAAAAATAACATTGTTTTTCTATAATTCTCTTAATATTGCAAGCTATTTTCTTTGCCAACTGCTTTTTTATTCAATAAACTGCTTCGAACTTCATACCCATGTCACATTTTGATTCGTTTACACATTTCGCAAAAAACACACTTATTCTCTCTCAGGAAGAAATGCGTCGCCTCGGCGAACAGCAGGTTCAAACGCAACATCTTCTTTTGGGAGTACTGAGACGGCCAAAATCCCTCGCAGGACAAATTCTTAGAAATTTCGGAATTACCTATGAAAATGCATTCCGAATTGCAGAGGAATTAAAATCCGGCCAAGCGACCACCCCCGAAACGGCGCAAAAAGAGGAAGTAAAAGGGGAGAATATATTCTCTGTTTTTGCTCAGAAAGTGATTGAACTTGCCGCTCAAACAGCGCTCGACTTCAACCATTCCATGGTTGATTCAGAGCATATTCTTTACGCACTTCTCAAACAGCAAGATTCAGGGGCTGTGCAAATTCTAGAACAACTCATGGTAAAGCAATCTCATATATTGGAACACTTAGAGCATCTCTTTGAACAAGGAAAAGAAAAAGGAGTAACCGAAAAAAATGGGAACGCTCAGTTGGAACAATTTTTGAGCGGTCTACACGGAATTCTTGTAGGGATGACGGTAGGAATGCGCGATGAAGACGCAGGATCGGGAGGACAATTCGGTGCGCGAGAACTGGAAGATCAAATTGGAGAAGCGCCTCCTCGAAAATCTCGTAAAAAGAAACTCGCACTTGATTACTTCTGCACCGATTTTACAGACCTCGCCATGCAAGGGAAGGGGGACAAAATCATTGGACGAGAGAAAGAAATCAAGAGAGTCGTTCAAATTCTTTCGCGAAAAACGAAAAATAACCCCGTTCTTCTGGGAGACCCTGGAGTCGGGAAGACCGCTATTATAGAAGGGTTGGCACAGCACATAGCCGAAGGAACTGTCCCCGACTCTCTCATCGATAAGCGCGTCTTGTCTCTTTCTATGTCGAATCTGGTTGCCGGCACAAAATACCGAGGAGAGTTTGAAGAACGATTAAAACGCGTTATTGAAGAAGCTTCGGAAGCAGAAAATGAAGTTATTCTTTTTGTAGACGAATTACACACGATTATCGGTGCCGGAAGCGCCGAAGGCTCACTTGATGCTGCCAACATTTTGAAACCCGCTCTTTCTCGAGGACTGATTCAAATGATCGGAGCAACAACCATCGAGGAATATAGAAAACATGTTGAAAAAGATTCCGCTCTCGCTCGCCGATTTCAGCCGGTCGATGTGCCAGAACCATCTATAAAAGAGGCGACTCAGATTCTCAAAGGGCTTCGTGAACACTACGAAAAATACCATGTGGTGAAAATCAGTGAGAAAGCTATTGAATCCGCTGTAAAACTCTCCGCTCGATATGTAAACGATCGATTCTTGCCAGACAAAGCGCTTGATCTGCTCGATGAAGCATGCGCTTCTAAATCCGTTGCCAATCGTGTCAATGGAAAGGAGATACGAGAACTTCGGCAAAAGTTATCGCATACGCAAAAACAAAAAGAGGCGGCGGTTATTGCACAAAATTATGAAAAAGCAAATCTCCTGCACCAAGAGGAACAAAAATTACAACTCGCTATACAAACTCTGAAAACAAAAAAAGCATCTGGGCGACCCCCAAAGCGAATCTCTGAAATAGATATCGCCAAAACACTAGAGCAAATGACAGAAATTCCTGTGTCAGCTCTTTTGGATTCAGAGGTAGAACACCTAAATAATTTGGAGAAAAAATTAGAAGCTAAAATTATTGGACAAGAAAAGGCAGTTTCGGAGGTGTCAAAAGCAATCCGTCGATCAAGAGTTGGGATCCAAAACCCGAACCGCCCCTTGGGAGTTTTCCTTTTCCTTGGGCCAACAGGGGTGGGGAAAACCGAGCTCGTGAAGCAACTCGCTCGCGAAGTATACCATGATGAACATGCGCTGATTAAAATGGATATGTCAGAATTTGCTTCTGGACATACAGGATCGCGTTTGGTAGGGGCTCCTGCCGGATATATCGGGCATGAAGATGGAGGAGAATTGACGGAAAAAGTACGACGAAAACCCTATTCTATTATTCTTTTTGATGAAATAGAAAAAGCTCATCGAGAAGTGCATAATATGCTCCTCCAAATTTTTGAAGACGGTCATCTGACGGACGGGAAAGGACGGAAGATATCGTTCCGTAATACAATTATCATTTTAACTTCCAATGTCGGAGCACAAAGATTCCAAAAAAATGCGAATGCTATCGGATTTTCGGCAGATGAAAATGATCTCGCCGAACAAGAACATGAATTTGAAATCGCCGCTGACGACGTGCACAAAGACTTGAAACAGGTTTTTACTCCCGAATTTATCAACCGTCTAGATTCAACCGTTATCTTTCATCCGCTCAATAGAGAATCGATCCAGAAGATTGTAAAACTTCAGATAGATGAATTCCAAGAACGACTCAATGAGAAAAATATAACCTTGCGAGCAGAAACATCGGCAATAAACGCCCTCACCAAGAGCTCCTATCATCCTGAGTCCGGAGCTCGTCAAGTACGAAGAGTCTTGGCAGATAAATTGGAACATCCTCTGGCAGAAGCACTTCTCGATGGATCAATAAAATCAGGAAGTACCGTTCGGATTCTCTACGACAAAAAAAAGGATGTCTGTCGGTTTGAAGTATCTTGACGGACGAAAAAAAATTCCTACTATGCAGCGGGAATGGAAACGATTATTCAAAAAGCGCTCAAAATTCTCTTGGATAAGTACGGTGCTAATTATGATTGCGTGACAGTGGTCGAAGAAAACGGCCATTATCGAGCAAGCATTGAAACGCCGGATGCCGCCAAGATTATTGGTCGTAATGGGGCGACTCTTAACGCGCTTCAGACGATTCTTAAAAATATGCTTTGGACACAGAACGAAGAAAAAATGTTTGTCACCATCGATGTTGATGGATACCGCCAAGAACAGTACGAAAGAGTCTATGAGCGAGTCAAAAAAACCATTGAACTTATGAAAGAGAGAAATCTTTCTGAAGTAAAGCTTGATCCGATGCGTCCTTTTACCAGACGATTGGTGCATTTGTGGATTGCGGAAAATTATCCGGATCTCTCCACCGATTCTGTGGGAGAAGGAATGGATAGGGCCGTTCGAGTGCATTACAAATAGATTACGAGACGACAAGATTACAAGACGACAAGTTTTTTGTAGAATAGGGACATATGAAAGTTGAGAATTTAGCTGTGTGGGAAAAATCCGTAGATTTAGTTTTGGAAATTTATCAACAAACAAAAGACTTCCCTTCTGAAGAAAAGTTCGGGCTTACGTCACAAATGAGACGCTCTGTCATTTCTATTCCCTCAAATATATCTGAAGAATATGGAAGGCGTGGAGATGGTGAATTTTTACGATTTCTTGGCATGAGTCGTGGATCCTTGTGTGAATTGGAAACACAAGTAATCATTGCTCAAAAGCTTGGATTTCTAAAAAATAATCAAGATTTACTCGAAAAAATTTCTGAAATCCACAAAATGATCCATGCTCTCTCTAGAAAAATAAAACAAAACTTGTAATCTCGTTATCTCGTAATCTTGTAATCTATTTTATGAAACACACTACCGATAATTTACGCACTGCTTGGTTTGAGTTTTGGCGTGCGCGAGAACACGCGATTATTCCGAGCGCCGGAGTGCTTCCCGATAATGACCCAACCGCGCTTTTTCACAATTCCGGTATGCATCCGCTCGTGCCCTTTCTCATGGGAGAATCGCACCCAGAAGGCGTTCGGATCGCCAATGCCCAGAAGTGTATTCGCACAGGAGATATTGACGAAGTAGGAGATGCATCGCATCTGACTTTTTTTGAAATGCTCGGAAACTGGTCGCTGGGGGATTATTTCAAAGACGATCAAATTCGATGGAGCTTCGAATTCCTCACACAAGTCCTGAAACTGCCGGTTAAAAATCTAGCTGTATCGGTCTTTGCCGGTGACGACGATGCCCCACGCGACACGGAAGCGGCAGAAGTCTGGAAGTCCTGCGACATTGCTGACGAACGCATTGCGTATTTAGGGAAGAAACATAACTGGTGGGCAAAAGGAGACATTGGACCATGTGGACCCGATACGGAGATGTTTTTCTGGGTCGGAGAAGACCCTGCTCCTGCGAACTTTCAGGACACACATGACGATCCTCGGTGGGTTGAAATCTGGAATGACGTCTTTATGCAATTCCATCGAGATGCACAAGGGAAATTACATCCATTGCCTCAAAAAAATATTGATACTGGTATGGGACTCGAAAGAACCGTTGTAGCACTGAATAAAATGAGTTCGGTCTACGAAACCGATGCTTTTGCAAGTCTCTTGCAAAAACTCTCGGAACTCAGTGATAAACCAGAAATCGCAAATAATCCTGCAGCAAACACCGAGACGGCTCGTTCGGCTCGAATCATCGCCGACCATATCCGTACCGCCACCATTATCCTCGCTGATAGCGTGGCTCCATCCAATATGGATCAAGGATATATTTTGCGCCGACTCATCCGTCGAGCTATCCGCCATGGACGAAAAATAAACATGCCGGAACAGTTTTGCAACATACTTGCAAAAACGGTGATAGACCAGTTGTCGCCTACATATCCTGAATTAAAATGGAACGAAAGTTTCGTATTGGAGGAGCTCGAACGAGAAGAAGCACAATTCCAAAAAACACTCGAAAAGGGAGAGCGGGAATTTCAAAAAATGATTGAGCCCCTCTCTTGTCCTCCCACCCCCTCCTGTCATCCTGAGCGAAGCGAAGGATCTTCGCCTTCTTGTCACTTTAAATCTCGCTCCTCTTGTCATCCTGAACCTACCAAGCCTGCCCACCGTGGTGGGGCGGGCAGGCTTGATTCGGGATCTCAAATCTCCGGCGCCGATGCCTTCCATCTCTATGAAACCTACGGATTCCCCCTCGAAATAACTCAAGAACTCGCCGCAGAAAAAGGGCTCACGGTGGACGAAAAAGAATTTCAACGCGCGTTTGAAGCCCACCAAGCGCTCTCCCGTGCAGGAAGCGAGCAAAAATTCAAAGGGGGCTTGGGCGACCAGTCGGAAACGACCGTCAAACTTCATACCGCGACGCACTTGCTCCATGCCGCGCTTCGCAAAGTTCTGGGACTCCATGTCGAACAACGCGGTTCCAACATCACCCCTGAACGCTTGCGATTTGATTTCTCGCATCCCGAAAAAATGACGCCTGAACAAATCGCCGAAGTCGAACAACTCGTCAACGAAGCCATCCAAGCGGATGCACCAATCCATTGCGAAGAATCAACGGTAGACGCCGCCAAAGAAGCTGGTGCTATTGGACTCTTCGAGCACAAATACGGCGACAAAGTAAAAGTTTACTCCATGGGCGAATTCTCCAAAGAAATCTGTGGAGGACCGCATGTCCAGAGCACTGGAGAACTCGGAAGCTTTAAGATTCTCAAAGAAGAGGCCTCTTCACGCGGAGTGCGGAGAATCAAAGCCACCGTTTCCTAATGTCATTGCGAGGAACGAGATCCCGTTCTGCAACGGGACAGGCTCCGCAATCCCTTCTCTCTGTCATCCTGACCCTGAGCTTGCCGAAGGGGAAGGATCTCCGCCACGGCGGACAGGTTCGAAATAACACAAGGAAGATTCTTCTTCCTCTTCTCCGCTTCGCTCCGAATCGTCATCAGAAAGACGATGCTTTTCTCTCTTTCTGCTTTTTAGCTGCTAAACTTTTAGACTTTTTAGCTTTTTATGTATTGACAATGTAGTGACAAAGGCGGTGCATTTCATTCTCACCTCTTAATCCTCTATTCTCTCAAATATCAAGTCTCGTAAATATCTCCTTCTCCACAAACTTCCTCGATCGTCCGTAAGTGAGACGAGAGATTTGTTTGAGCGCTGTGCCAATTTCTTCGTCGCCGCGTTCGAGATACGGATTCTGTGGAATAATCGAGAATGGCTTTGAGGGTTGTGTATCAATCGAGAGTTTCATCACGGCTTTGTATTTATCGATGTTAATTAAGTCCTGATCGGTGAATGCTGGTGCCATCTCCTTTGCCATGTATTCAGAATCCTGCGCACCGATTTTGTAGCACATCATCGTTCCCACGTTTCCGAAAATCGCGTCTTTCAGATTTACGCCTCCTTTTTTGTTCGACTGATCAATCTGCGCAATGTACTGATGCGCAATGTTGAGTCCCAATCGGTACTTACGAGCTTCAGAAAGAATCGACTCGATGGAGTCGGTCACATAGTTCTGAAACTCATCGATATAGAGGAAAAAATCCTCTGGTTTTTGTCCGGCAGAAAGTTGTTGTTGTCTACGAAGCGTCGCCATCTGCAACTTCGACACAATAATCAGTCCAAGCAATTTTGAGTTAATTTCTCCTGTCGTTCCTTTCGACAGATTCATAAGAAGAATCTTTTTTCCCTGCATTACATCCGCGAAATCAAAGGCAGATTTTGTCTGTCCGATGATATTACGCATCATGGAGTTTGTGATAAATGCTCCGAATTTCGCGGCGAAGTACGGAATCATTTCTCCTTTTTCCCGCGCGCCGGTCTTCGCCATTTGATTGGTCCAGAAGCTTTTGACGACAGGATTGGTAACGTGTTTCACTTTTGCCCGCTGAAACGCATCGTCGGTAAAGAGTCGTACAATGTCAGTCAGCGCTCCTCCCGCGGGATCTGCCATAAGCGTCAAACATCCGTTCCGGAAGTAGTCCTGAATACGTGGACCAAACACTTCCTCGTCAAAGAGTTTGAGCATGATGTTCATAGCGTCGAGCGCTACCATGTCTTTTTCGTCTTCTGTCCCCGCTTCAAGCAAATTCAGTCCCATAGGACGCTCTAGGTCTGACGGATCAAAAATAACTACATCGTCTATACGAGATTTTGGAACAAATGGAATAACGCTCTCGATCAAACTCCCGTGTGGATCAATTACACACATTCCATCACCATTTCGCAAATCCTGCCGAATCATCGACTGAAAAATAGAAGATTTCCCCGTTCCCGTTTGCCCAATCACATAGAAATGTCGAAATCGATCATCCCGCTTCATGTGGATTGGAAGCTGTTCTCCACGATACACGTTGTGCCCCAAAAGAAGTCCTTCTTTGGGAATGTTGGACGGAGCTTTAACGATTTTATAGTTTTGCCATTTCACTCCGGGGCTTTGGTTGTATTTCACGTGCGGAAAATGAAAAAGAGAGGCCAGTTCCTCGGCAGACAGGAGTAATTTCTTCTGCAAATGCCACGATCGCCGAATACTGCGAAACAAAAAATTTCGAATAAGCGATCTGGAAGAATGCCATTTCTTGTGAGAAAATTCATTAAAACTTGGTCCTCCGTATTGCGAGAAAGAATTCAAAATAGACGTCATATTCACATGAGCGGTACGCTTGTCTGGGGAAGACGTCACACAACGAACAAGAGACTCAAACCCGACTTTTTCCGACTTCTCTTCCATGGATTTTGTTGTTTCCTGCGATTCGTCTGATTCTTTGCTTGATTCCTGATTTTTTTCTTCCGATCCTCGCACCAAAACTTCAAAAATATTTCCAATCCAAGAAAGCGGATTCCACCACACAAACCCTCTTTTCCCTCCTTGGAGTTCTTTCGCTTTTCTGCGGGCTTTCCGTTGCCAATTATTTTTCACCGGACGCACCATAATCTGCACCGCCGCCGAATTCCCATGCTCATCAGAGGCATTCGAAAGAGCGTTAAGAATATTGTTAATGGGATCAGCAGACTCAAATCGTTGATACGTTCTAAACGAAAACCAAAAAGGTTTCGTAGGAGTTAAATATCCTGTCGCTTGATGCGTTTTTTCGTGAAATATCTTCGGCGTCGGGACTTCTTCTATCACTGCTTCGGGGTAAAAACTGGTAATTTGTTTGTCCACAAGTGAGAGAAGATTTCTCGGACAACCGACAAAAAATTTAATTTCTCCGTCCGTCGCAACATATTCCAAAGATAAAAAATCCTGATTATGCAAAAAGTGATCTACGTCCGACTCATAAATCCCATGGAGGGTCGAAAAAAAGTGTTCCGCTATCCCAATGACCTTTCTTATTTCAGACGTTTGATCACGTTCTCGTTCGTAGTCTTCTTTTGATTCCTTTTTGGGCACCATAATCTGCAAAAACACAAAGTCCAGCGATCGCTTGAAGTCCGAGTGCTTTCGAGACCAATGAAACAAAAGCACTGCCCCGAAAATTCCGGCCACAAGAATCGCAATTCCACTTACCATATCTATCATTTCATGATGAATTATCATGCATTTCTAGTAAAACCGCAATCGCTCTTCACAAAAAAGAAGGCACAGAGCCCTCTTAATATTTGATGACACCAAGAATGCCGTGCTTTCCTGATCCATTTTTCCTCGATGTACGAGGTGGGTTCCCTCCTGCAGTGCCCGCGAGCCCTGCGAACTCAGGATCCCTTTTTGTAATGATTAGGAGAAAAAGACTCAAGAAAGAACACGTGCATCTCAGTTCCCCCCTCTTTTATCTTGAACAGTTTTTTTGGTCAAGAAAGTTAAGTAGCAAAAAAGCTAAAAAGTTGAAAAGTATAAAAAGAGTGAGAGAGTGGGAAAGCGAGAGAGTCAGAAAAGTAAATACATTGAAAGTTAGAGAGAAAGAGGTATAAAGCAGTCAATGAAATTCCAAGATCTGCTCATTTGGCAAAAAGCAATTGTAATTGTAAAAATTGTTTATGCTGAAACGGGAAATTTCCCGGAACAAGAAAAGTTTGGGCTTGTCTCTCAAATGAGGCGCTCCGCCGTCTCCATCCCCTCTAACATCGCGGAGGGAAACGGAAGGAAGAGTAAAAAAGAGTTCGCACAATTTTTGAATATTGCTCGCGGTTCGCTTTCTGAACTTGAAACTCAAATTATAATTGCTGAAGAATTAAATTTTCTGAAAAATGAGGAATTACGAAATCAGATTTGTGAACTCTATAGAATGATTCATGCTTTCTCTAAAACTCTCTAATTTCCTTTCTTTCCTCTCAGTCTCTCCAACTCTCTTACTCTCCCGCTCCCCAAAATGAACTTAAAGATTGGAATTGTCGGTCTCCCAAACGTTGGAAAATCAACGCTGTTTAATGCGTTGACTAAATCCAGCAAAGCCGCCGCCGAGAATTTTCCCTTCTGCACCATTGATCCCAATGTCGGAATCGTCGAGGTGCCGGACAGGCGACTTCGACGACTTGCCGAAATCGCGAAGCCGGAAAAAATTATTCCTTCGGCTGTCGAATTTGTCGATATTGCGGGACTCGTGCGAGGAGCCTCAAAAGGCGAGGGCCTCGGGAACCAATTTTTATCGCACATTCGCGAATGCAATGCAATTTGCCATGTCCTCAGGGCATTCCAAGATGATGGGGTGCATCATGTGGACGGTGTGGTGGATCCGGCAAGCGACTTCGAAGTCATCCGAACAGAGCTGATTCTCGCCGATCTTCAAAGTGTCGAAAAACAACTTACAAACACCGAAAAAAAAGCCAAATCTGGTGACAAAGAAGCAAAATTAGACCTGAGTTTACTGCTCCGCATAAAAAGCGAACTCGAACAAGAACATCTCGTACAGTCCCTCGGCTTTACGGATGAAGAAACTATTGCCGTAAAAAGATTCCAGTTGCTCACCGCCAAGAAATTTCTGATTGTCGCCAATGTTGCCGAAAGTGAATTTGCTCACTTTGACGAAGCGGCATTTCGCAACAAAATTAACTCTGCCCCTGGCATCCCGATCATTCCCGTCTGCGCCAAAATCGAAGCGGAGCTAGCGATGTTGTCGGAAGATGAAGCCCAAGAATTTTTACTGGAACTGGGCGCCAATCAATCAGGACTGGAAAATTTAGTACAAAAAAGTTTCGACATTTTAGGTCTTCAGAGCTACTTCACCGCCGGTCCCAAAGAAGTGCGCGCTTGGACTATGCGTCGCGGAGCAACCGCTCCAGAAGCCGCCGGAGAAATCCATACAGACTTCCAGAGAGGATTCATCAAAGCCGATACGATTGCCTACGAAGATTTCGTTACGCACAACGGCGAACATGGGGCAAAAGAAGCCGGAAAACTCCGTATCGAAGGCAAAGAGTACATTGTGCAGGACGGCGATGTGATGCATTTTAAGTTCAATGTGTAACGTCCAGGGGAAACCAGTTTCCCCTAGATACTTCGCTTCGCTCAGATACCCCTTAGAAGAATTCGCTCGCTTTGGCACCAGCCAAGGCAGCCAAAGCTCTCTCATTGTTTCATTATTTAAAAATTGTAGTGATAATGAAACCCCGCCCTTTGACCGAAGGGGGGCCTTCCCCTTTGGAAACCCCTTTCAAAGGATCCCCGAGCTTGTGCTCGAAGTAAGTTTCTAATTTATATTTTCTTCAGTTCTAATTTTACCGGACAATGGTCCGACCCCATTTGTTCGTTTAAGTAAGCGATGTTTTTTACCTGTGGCATGAACGCCGAGTCGAGAAAAAAATAATCAATTCTCCAGCCAACATTGCGTTCCCTAGCACGAGAAATCAGATGCCACCAAGAGTAGGCGACGCTATCAGGATGAAGCGTACGAAATACATCGCTCCAGTTATTTTGAACGACTTTCGTCACCCACGCCCGTTCTTCGGGGAGAAAACCGATGGAATTTTTGTTTTCCTTGGGACGTGCCAAATCAATTTCCTCGTGAGCACAGTTTACATCTCCGCCCCAGACGACTTTCCGTCCTTGTAACCGTAAACTATTCACATATTCCAAAAACTTCTCATAAAACACGAGTTTTTCTTTCCACGCTTCTGGTGATTTCCCGCCATTTGGGAAATACACTCCCAAAATACTCCAATCCTCAATATCAACCCGCGCAATACGTCCCTCTGTGTCGTTATACCCTGGTATTCCCGCAAAGAATCTTATTCCTTCTTGTGATCTCGTCGTCTCGTAATCTCGTAATCTATTTTTCACCCAAATCGACGTTCCCGCGTATCCCGCTTTTTCCGCACATTCATAAAACTGTTCATACTCCGCATATTTTTCTCGGAGGGGTTTAATTTGCGATTCTTGCGCCTTTGTTTCTTGAATCAAAAACACATCCGGATTATAGATCCCTAAAAATTTCTCCAATTCCCCCTTCCTTTCCACCGCCCGAATGCCATTCACGTTCCAAGAAATAATTTTCATTGTTCTCTGTTTCATTTATTTTCTGGAAGAAAGTATACTTCTCTCTGTTTAGCTCTTACAAAAAGAAAAGGGGCGGCTACTCGTAGTCTTGTTATCTCGTAATCTTGTTATCTATCTTCGAAGTTCCTCTACATAGTGTGCCAGAATTTCGCAAAAATTTGAAATGTCCTTCTCCTCGAGCGCAGTATGCAATCCGATTCGAATCGGGTATTGCCATTCTGGATTTTTTTCGATTTCCTGCATTATCCGTGTAGGAGAAAGAATATCAGATGTACACGCCGCTCCTGTCGAGACACATATCCGTTCTTTTTCCGACAGCTCAGACATAAGTTCTGACCCCCGCACACCTTGAAATGCCGCGTTGATAATTCCGGGAACGCGGGAATGGGTTTTTTCGTGGATTCGGAAATCTTGAATATGGTTCTCTAAAAATGTTTCTATCTGATCTGTCCACCGAACGAGCTTCTTCCGTTCTCCTGTGTCAAGCAACTCAAATGCTTGAGCCATTCCTACGACTGCCATAGGGTCTTTTGTGTGGGTGTCTTTCGACAATTCCGGAAACTCCTCCGGATAACGAATCCAAAGAATCCCAACTCCCTTGGGACCATGAAATTTGTGCGCCGAAATCGAAATGAAATCCGCATTATCAAAGTCAAAATCTGCTTTCCCCACGCCCTGCACCCAATCAACGAGAAGCAGGCTGTCGGGGAATTTTTTTCGTATCGCTTGTATTTCCGGAAGAAAAATGCGTCCTGTCTCATTGTTCGCAAACATTTGTGCCACAAACTGTGGCGTACCGGAAATCGTACTCAAATCATCCGGAGAAAACTGTCTTGATTCTGTGAATTCGTCAGCAACCGAAGAATGTTCTACCCGAGAACACCACATATCGCGCGGACATCCAAGCTTTTTCCGCATCGCCCAGATGACTTTCCGATTTGCATCCGTTCCGCCGTGTGTCACCGCCAAATGCGCTGGGGATGTCCCCATTCTGTCGGCGATGCGCCCCAAGCATTCCTCTATTTTTTTATGTGCCCGAAATCCTTCCCAATGCTTGGAGCCGGAATTGCCGAAAATGTCTGCCACCTTATTCATCTCCGAAAGTACTTTCGGATGAATGGGGGTAGTGGCTGCAGCATCAAAATAAAAATTCATTATTTGGGTTTGCGGGCTATGGCTACAAAATTTCTTTGTTGAAACAGCCGCACAGAAACTACTTCAAATCCTGTTTTTTTCAAGAGCCTCGTGAGCTCTTTTTCGGAGGTTCTCCGATAAGTGCGAGAATGACGATCTGCGCCAAACGGAATAATCCAGTTTTTCAATCTCCCGCGTAAAATATTCTGCCAAAAAAATTTCCTTGGCAACTGCCAGGTTGTCATAAAAAGCACGCTTCCGGGTTTTAAAATGCGGATGCATTCCTGCAAAAAAAGTATTTGGGGTTTGCGAGAAAGTAGATGATGGAACGAGGCAATTGCCACCACCGCATTGAAATTATCTCCCCCAAAGGGGAGCGTGCACGAAAAATCTCCGCGAAAAAAGTGATCATGTGGAAATTTTTTCTCTGCAATACGCAAAAGTTCGGTCGAAATATCAAACCCAAAATAATTTCCTTCTGGAATAATTTTTTTACTTGTTGACTCGTCGACTTGTTGACTCGTCGACTTATTTATAAATTCTCTGAGTCGTCCATTCCCACAGCCCAAATCCAGCACTCTGTCCCCCCTCCGAAGCAACGGCAAAAACATATCAAACTCGGGCCACGCGTGCTGACGCGTAGCAGAAAAATCCCGTGCAAAAGTGTCATATTCTGACATCGAGGCGAAACCTACCTCTCTTTTGTGAGACGTGCAACTGAAATTTCTTCGCTTCGCTCGTTGACAAAAATCATGTAGTTCGTACAGTGGGCGCGAATTTTTACTTTCTTCTTATGAGTGACAAACAATACACTTTGGATAATGTCCGAAACATCGGAATTATAGCCCATATCGATGCTGGAAAAACAACGGTAACCGAGCGGGTGCTGTTTTATACGGGGAAATCCCATAAGATCGGCGAAGTCCATGAAGGAGAGGCAACGATGGACTGGATGGAACAAGAGCGCGAGCGCGGTATTACCATTACCAGCGCGGCAACAACTTGTTTCTGGAAAGACTGTCAGGTAAACATTATTGATACTCCAGGACACGTGGATTTTACGGTAGAAGTAGAACGCTCTCTTCGTGTATTGGACGGGGCTGTAACGGTGTTTGATGGAGTCGCTGGTGTAGAACCACAGTCAGAAACCGTGTGGCGACAGGCGGATAAATATAAGGTGCCAAGGATGTGTTTTATTAACAAGCTTGACCGTACGGGAGCAAGTTTTTGGCGTTCATACGACTCAATCATTGAACGTTTAACAAAACACGCTTTCCCAATCCAAATACCTATTGGTATCGAACAAGGGTTTCGAGGCATTATTGATTTAATTGAAATGAAAGCCACCCTCTATAAAGATGAAATGGGGAAGGAGGTGGAAATTACTGATATTCCAAACGAGGAGCTTGATCTTGCCAATGAATGGAGAGACAAAATGCTCGAAGCGGTTGCCGCAACAGATGAAATACTTATGGAAAAATACCTCGGAGGAGAAACTCTCACCCCGGGAGAAATTCGGGCGGGAATGAGAAAAGCCGTTATTGCAAATGAGTTTA
>JAIPGU010000015.1 GCA_021735575.1 Candidatus Altimarinota bacterium
CGACTGAAGTCCGCCACGGCGGACAAAATGGAGAAATCCCTTTTCTGCACCATACATAAAGGGATCTCTCCGCTTCACTACGTTTCGGTCGAGATGACAAAAAGTAGGAGCGACTTGCTATCAAGGGATAATTACCATTCTTTCCTTCGCTTCGCTCGAGGACAGACTTCCTCAGAAAGACTATCTTTTTGCATATAAAACTGTTGAGAATAACATCCAAGTTAGATACCGAAATACGTGATACGTAATACGTAATACGATATACTATACATAGAATGAACCAGGAAAAATTCTTAAGAAAAGCTCGCACGTGGGCACGAATCTGTGGCTTGCTTCCAGGTGTTCAGGCGATTTTTCTTTCGGGCTCTGTCGCCCAAGGACGCGCTACCAACATTTCCGACATTGATTTTTTCATCATTGCCCGACACGGACAAATTTGGACAGCTCGTTTTTTTGTTTTTGCCCTACTCTATGCTACCGGACAAATGCGCACCAATACGCACCATGCTGGGAAAATCTGTCCCAATCACTTTATCACCGAAACCCATCTGCGTATCCGCGAACGAGATCTGTATGCGGCGAAACTCTTCTCTCATAACAAACCTCTTTACGATCCCAATGGGATTTTTTGGCATTTTGTGCAAGAGAATAAAGATTGGGTACAAAAGCATGGTGAACATTTTCCAATCATAGAAAAGGACATTATTCCATTACGAACCCGAAAACCCTGGGCTTTTGAGCAGTGGTTTGAATCCTGTGTTGCACTCGCACAAAAAGAAAAAATTAGAAGAAACCCTGAATATCGTTTGCCGGGAGCAAAAATTGTTTTGGAAGACTATGAATTACGGTTTCATCCAAAGCCAAGAAATAGATCACAAGATTACAAGATTACGAGATAACAAGGGAATACAGGGAATAGGTCGCAAGGGATAAGGGACGAGGGACGAGAATGGTAGGGACGTATCAGTGCTACGTCCCTACCGGAATTTGCTTCTCCTCGTTTGCAATGACATACTGATTGTGTAGCCACAAGCTAATGACTAATGACTAAAAACTAATAGCTGTTTTTTCCATGTTTTTCCTCCTCTCTATTCTCTCCATGCTCGGTTATTCCCTTCAGGGAACACTTTTGGCGCACCACGCACGAAAAGTAGATGGACTGAGTCTCGCTGTATGGCGAAATCTTTCGCTTATCATCACCATGCTTCCAATACTTCTTTTTGTGCACAAAAGCGATTGGGCGCACACCATGGATTTCTGGAAGGAATTTGTTATTGCTGGTATATGCGGAGCGCTATCGCTGATGTGCGTTTTTGCGTCGCTTAAATCACTTCCAGCAGGAATATCAGAGACCTTTCGACGTGGAGGATCAGTTATTGCTCTTTTCCTTCTCGGACTTTTCTTTTTTCAGGAAAGAGTTTCCTTTGCTCAAGCAGTGTTTGTAGCCGTGATTCTTATCAGCGGATTCGTCCTAGCATTTCAGAAAAACAGTTTCATCCATCTCGACACACACGCCACAAAAGGAATTTTTATGGGGCTTTTAGGGGCGATACTTGCCGCTATTTCTATATTTTTAATGAGCAAAATCGCACGCGAACTGAATCCTTTTATTTCCGCTTATATCTGGGAAAGCGTTATTGGGGTTTGCGCACTGATTCTCGCCCTATTGCGCGATAAATTTTCCCGATTTAAACTGCAAAAAGTTTCTTGGCGCGAATTCTGGCGCATTGGACTCGTGTCCTCCCCGACACTTGTCGGGTCCGGTGCTTCTGCCCTTGCGGTTACTCTGGGACCAATTGGTATTCTGCATACCATTGGTGCCTCTGGAATTTTTACAACACTGATTCTCTCGAGATTTTTATATGGAGAAAAAATACGTATCGCACAGTGGATTATCATTATGATCATGGCTCTGGGAATTGTTGGACTCAAACTCGCATCTTAGAATTCATCTTCGAGTCCGGACTCTATTGCCACATTTATTCCCGTAAGGGACGGATATATCTATCCCCTACAAAATACCAATCCCTCATAACAAGGGGTTTAAACCCCTTGTTAATAAATTTTTTCAAAAAAGTTTGACAAAAAAAAGTTCTTGGTAAAAATAAACTGTACATGAAATTTCCTGCTCCCGCATTTGAAATTCAAAACTTCGATCAAGTCGGAGCAGAAATTATTGTAAGCCTCGTGATTGTCATCCCTACATAGGGCGAGGTTTGCTATAAAAATTCATGCCATATAGCACATCCCGCCCAAAGCGGGAATTTTTTTATTTTCTCATTTTCTCACCATGAACAAAAACAATGCTCCTCCAAATGGTCCCCCCATTCAAGCAAGAAATTCTTTATCTCCTAACCATTCTCAAATGTCACCTCATTTATCGGCTCCCCCAGACGCAGAGCAATCTAAAATTCCAGAATACTCGGATCCATTCGATGAAAATCAGGCTATCGCTGATGCAATAGCAAAAACGCATGAAGAATACGAATACAGTATCCGTGAATGGTAGATTCGTCTTTTATTTCCTAACTTTTACACCATGAACATGATCTTCATTCAATAATAACTCCAATATCCCCTCAAGGTTTTGAGAGGCCCGTCCATTCTTCGTTACGACAAGTCGTAACTTCGAAGGACTAAAGGGAGATAGTGGAGTAAAAAGAGAACTATCAAAACTCTCATTTTTTTACAAATTTATTTTTTTACCTTTTTGTAATATGAAACCTTTATCACCAGAAACGCCATCTACTCATGACGATGACACTCTCAATGGAGAGGGATTCGATGAAAATCCGAATGTCGGAAAAGTCCTAAAATTAACAGGAGGCAGAGTCATTGAAATAACCGCAGAGGACCCATCTGATACAACACGAGAAGCTCTAAACCGTTCATATCAATAACTATAAATCGGAGCAGGCAATACGCCTGCTCCCCAAAAATCCTTCTCTTAAAAATATTGTAATGAATTATCCAACAAACACACTCACTCCCCCAGAAGCACATACCGTTGCTGACACACCAACTCTACCCACAGCTATAACGCAGGAATTGCTTGATGAAGAAATACGACACCAACTCACTCTATTGCATAAGATTATTGGTCCCCCATCCCCAAGTGTTTGGAATACTGCGGTGCAAAGAGCAAAAATAAATCTCAATCTAGCACGCAGTTGTGCACGAGCCGCAGAACAGGAACGATGGGAAACGGAAGGAATGTAATTTTTTACTTTTTATTACACAAACAATGGACACATGTAATAACCCTTGGGAATCAACCTTAAATTATCCCGGCTCCCAAAGCATGGAAGGAGGATTAGATCCAACTCTCTCCATTACAGATCAGACGGCTACCCAAATCACGCAAATGATTGGAACAAGTCCAACTGTTCCTGCAGGATTTGCCCCGCCAGTAGATCCGTATCGGGTGGGATAGATCCCCTGCAACATCAAATTTTGTGCAAAAATTGTAATACTTCCTGCACGTCTTTCAGTACTTTATCTGCCCGGGAGAAATCAAGCGTCTTCGTAAACTCTGTCGGAATGGCGAAACACGTCATTCCGGCTTCTTTTGCCGAAACAACGCCACGTTCAGAATCCTCTAGTACCAAACATTCCGACGGTTTCAAATCCGGCAGTTTCTGTTTCATACGCAAAAATGCGGTGTTGTAGGGGTCTGGATGAGGCTTGGAATGAGTGTATCCATCCCGGGTGATCCAAAAATCAAAAAAGCGCAAAAAACCTGTTTGTTTGTGCATGGTGTCAAAAGGTTCTCGAAGCGATGCCGTAACAATGGACATGGGAATACGCTTGTGTAGCAATTGCAATGCATCTTCCACCCCCTTGATCCGGGGAACGTTTATCTGTAAAAAATCACAATAAATCTCATGCAAACGATCGGTAAAGAGCGCACGAGATTCGGGTTGTCCGCTTTCTGTCCAAAATTTCTGCCATACGCCGCCTCCTCTGGCAGCATTCTGTTGCGACAACTCTTTTGGATTTCCTTTGAGTCCAAATTCCTGAAAAGTCGCTTCCAATGCCTGTACGAATACTGGCTCGGTATCCACCAGTATGCCGTCATTATCAAAAAAAATTGCTCTAAATCCTCCCATAGTGTGAGGACATTGTGCCGAAAAAAATAGTTTTTTCAAAATAAAACGTTCTTGTCATTGCGAGCAATCCCGATTTATCGGGAGAGCGTGGCAATCTCTTGTAGGATCTTGGGATTGCCGCGTCATTCGCCGTGGCGAACTCCTCGCAATGACAAAGCTTCTTAGTATTTTATTTTATCCGGCTTCTTCTCCCACTCCTCAAACACTTTCATCGCCTCTTCTCGTAAAATCTGCTGAAAAGGAATATTGCATTTTTCCGGTGGAAGCTGCATCTGTTCCGCAATAAACCGGTCGTCAAAATCAATCTCTGCGGCATCTTGTGCGGTATTGGCATAAAACACAGCGCGTGGACGAGCCCAAAAAATAGCGCCTGCGCACATCGGACACGGATAACAACTGGTATAGATTTCGCAATTATTCAACTGAAAAGAATTGAGTTTCCGGCACGCCTCACGGATCGCCGTAATTTCTGCATGCGCTGTGGGATCATTGGTCGAAGTCACCTGATTCCATCCTCGTCCGATGATCTCACCATCCCGAACAACCACGCATCCAAATGGTCCGCCGCAGTTCTCCTTCATCTTTTGACGAGACAAATCTATTGCCTCTTGCATAAATTTTTCGTGCATCAAAATAATGTTAAAGGTTAAATTTTAAATGTTAAAAGAAATTCTAAATTTTAATTTTAAAAATTGAATATTAAGATTTGTTTTTACATTTTACCTTTTAAATTTTATATTTGCCCCTACTCCCACTCTATCGTCCCCGGCGGCTTGGAAGTAACGTCGAGAAACACTGCAGAGATTGCTTCATCCTGCAAAATTCCCGCCGCCACTTTGGCAAAAAATTCCCATGGAAGTTTCCCCACGCTCGCCGACATCGCATCCACCGAATCAATCGGACGAAGTACAATAGATTCTTCTCCTGTTCCATTAAATGATACCGGCAGAAGCACCACTGGGAACTGCCAGACGTCACCGTAGAGCTTCATCTCATGAAGCACCCGCATCACCAAATCGTCCGCTCTTTGCAGTATCTCTACCCTCTTCTGTTGAACACATTTTTTGTTCAATAATATTTCCCGTATATTTCCCTCGAAATTTGTATCGAGCAAAAACAAACAACGATTTATGTCAGAATAGTGATTGATGAGATTTGTGGAGAGTTTCTCCAGTTCCTGTAGACGCGACGGCGCCGTCGCGTCTGTGGCTGAAGATTGGAGATTGAAGATTGAAGATTTTAAAATCGCTGGATACTTATATGTCCGAAAATCTCCTTGCACCCCAACCGACTTAATTGGCAACGTAATAAAGGGCTTCTCGTCTTTTTGTAGCGTAAACGCATCTACTTTTCCCATTGGTAATTCGTCATTCGTAATTTGTAATTTTTCTGCGGAGCAGAGTATTCTCACTCCCAGTCCCGGACCCGGAAACGGATGCCGCCATACGAGTTCTGCTGGCAATCCCAAAAGTTCTCCAAGCGCCCTGACTTCATCTTTATACAGTTCTTTTATGGGCTCCAGAATTTTGCCTTCATCAATCAATTTCTGCACCTGCGGTGCGCGATTGTGGTGCGTTTTTATCTTGTCTGCGTGCGCGGTTCCGCCTGTCTCGATCGTATCGGGATAAATCGTCCCTTGTGCGAGCAACCAATTTTCGTGCAAATCATGTTTGTCGAAAAAATCCTTCTGCACATCAAGAAATGTATGTCCTATGATCTCGCGCTTTTGCTCGGGCTCATAGATATCACGCAAATTTTCTAAAAACCGGTCCCCTTCGCGAAGTACCGTCAAGTCCGCCCCAATAGCACGCAAAGATTTTTCAACGAATTCAACTTCGTTTTTTCTGAGAAGTCCGGTATCCACAAAAAGCCCTTTGACGCGCTTTGCCCCCAAAATCTCCACTAAAAGCGCAAAAGCCACACTCGAATCCACTCCCCCCGACACAAACAAAAATACATTTTTTTCTCCTACTTGTGTCTTAACGCGTTTCTTTTCCTCTTCCAAGAAACGCTCCATCGTCCAGTCGCGCTTAATTCCGCAAATATTCAAAAAATTCTCAAAGACCTTATTCCCGTATTCCGAATGCGTTACCTCCAAATGAAATTGAACCGTGAAAATACGTTTTTCCCGATTCCAGAGCGCGGCATTAGCGCAGTTCTCCGTCGTTCCGACCACTTCAAATCCTGTTGCCGGTTCCCCAACCTCATCTACATGATTCATCCAAAAAATTGATTGTTCGGGCACCCCTTCAAATATTGGACATTGTTTATTGTGAGTAAATTCCGCTCGACCAAATTCACCTTTTTTCCCTGGGAGTACTTTGCCCCCCAAAGTATGCGTCACAAACTGGTGTCCGTAACAAATACCCAGTATCGGAATGCCAAGATCAAAAATCCCCTTGTCGCATTTTGGTGAATCCTTTTCAAAAACACTCTGCGGACCACCCGACAGAATCAATCCCTTCACACTCTTATCCTGAAACTGTTCCAATGGTGTTTCTATACTCCAAATTTCCGCTAACACATTTTGCCGCCGGATACGATTCGCAATCAAATGCGCGTACTGCCCACCGAAATCGAGAATGATAATTTTTTCGTGCATTAGTCAGCACTATCGTAGCAAAAAATAACTTTTCACGGAAACAAGCCGAAAAAATTTGTATTTTTTTTGTTTTGTAGAATATATTAATTTTGTATGAAGAAGTATTGACAAGATAGCATTTATATATTACAATATATGAAGTAGTAGCACGCAAAAACATGAATTCAAAAGAAATGCCTCCCATAGTTCCAGGAGAAAATAGTCCAGTCTCTGGTACCAACAGAAAGTTGTTACCCGAGGAAATCAGACATATACATCAAAATGGCATTCACTTTTCTTCTCCCGAAGAAATTCTAGCGGCTGTCGAGACCCAAGCACAAGTGGAGCTCATCCTTTCAGCTATTATCAATGAAGAAGCTTTACCGACTCACGACAACATAAATCACGCCCTTGCCGAAGCGATTCAAGAGGTATTCCAAAACTCTGGATTCGAAGTCATGATCATCGGACAAAAAAAAGGAGAGCGCATTTGTGTTTGTCTTCCGGGAGCGTCCATGCACGAGCTTGAACAAAAAATAGAAGACGTAAAAATTAAATTATCTCATCTCATTCCCCAACAGTTCCCGAGTTGCAAAATGATAGATGTAACAATATCTCCTCCTAAAAAAAATCTACATCTTGATGACGAGAGGAAAGGTCCTGGAACCGTTCTCCGAATATCACACGAAGAAAAAAGCGAATTGGAGAAGAGATCCAATTGATAAGAGGAAAAAATCATAAAGATTTTTTTCTTTTTTTGAGCCGCACCCACACATCCCCCTCCGAATCTCGCACATCCGTTCGTTGAAAGTTTTTCGGTAGGGACGCGATTAATCGCGTCCCTACAAACGCATTTTTCCCTTTCCCAAAAATCTCTGGCGCGATAAAAAGCTGAATCTCGTCCACGAGATTTTTTCGTAAAAGTTCTGTGGACATTACCGCACCACACTCAGTCATAATTGAATCAATCCCCATTCTCCCACACTCCAAAAGCACTTTTTGCAAATCATGGGTCATGAAGAAATGAATTTTTCTGTCTGGAATACTAAAAATTTTTGCACTTTGAGGAATTTCTCGTTTTCCGACAACAACAATATCCGGATTCCTTACATCCCCTCCCCTTGTGGGAGGGGAATTTACCCCGTGAAATTCTTGCGAAGCAAGAGTCCCTTGGACTATTTCACGGGGTGAAGGGGAGGGGGAAAATTCTCCTAATCGACAATTCAACCGCGGATCATCCTGAAGAACTGTTTCGGTCGTTGTTAAAATAGCAGAATACTCTGCTCGCATCTCGTGGACGCGTTTTCGCGACAGTTCATTGGAAATATAACTGGTTTCTCCCCTCTTCCCTCCGTGGGAAAGGGGATGTGGGTAAGGAATGGTGATTTTCCCATCCAAACTCTGCGCCAGTTTGAGTGTCACATAGGGCATTCCCGTTGTCGCAAATTTGTGCCAGAAGGGATTGATTTCTTCGCACTCTTTGGAATTTCGTACTTCCACTTCAATCCCCGCCTTTCGCAATTTCGCAACATTTTTCCCCTGAAACTTCGGATCAAGCATGCCGACAACTATTTTTTTCGGTTTTTTCTGAATCAGAAGCTCCGTGCAACTGGGGGTCTTTTTGCCTTCGAAATGGTCACAGGGTTCAAGGGTGATGTACACTTCGCAGTCACTTAAACCAGAACCCCCTAAATCCCCCTTACAAAGGGGGGCAAGTGCATTCACCTCCGCATGATTTCCCCCAAATTTCTCATGTACGCCTTCGGCAATAATTTCCTTTGAAGTTTGTTCTTTGTTTGTTTGAAGTTTGACTATAACGCACCCAACCCTCGGATTGGGACGGGTTGCGTGAGGGGGAACTTGCGAGGCAATTTCGACGGCACGGGATAAAAAATCAACTCCCATTCTTTTAAAAAATTAGAATATTGAGAAATTATTTTGAAATTAAAAATTTAAAATTAAAAATTTTCTCAACGCTTCGCGTTGAGAATGTACTTCCCCAAAATATCAAATTCTAGATTCACAATATCCCCTACTTTTTTCTGCGACAGATTTGTCACGCTCCACGTATGAGAAATAAGAGCGACTTCCAACCAATCTTCCCCTCCCTTAGACACTGTCAGAGAAATCCCATCAATTGCTACCGACCCCTTTTCCACCACAAATCGTGCATTTGCAGGAGAAAAGCTAATCCGCAAAAGCCGGTAGTCGCCCACCTTGGAAATCTTTAAAATCTTTCCCGCTTCATCAATGTGTCCCGTCACGAAATGCCCAGAATTGCGCGCACCAATGATGGCTGATCGTTCTAAATTTAGAGTATCTCCCACGTGCGCATTTGCAAATGTCGTTCGGTCACGAGATTCTGCCATAATTTCGACGGTAAAAGCTTCCTCATTCGCAGAGAGTACTGTCACACACGTTCCAGACAAAGCAATCGATTCCCCCACCTCGATCTTTTCTGCAAACCCGTGCGAAACCGTAAACCGATTCCCATCGATCTTTTGAATTTTTCCAGTCTGTTCAATAATGCCAGTGAACATTAAAATCGATACGTTTCTAAACTTTTAAGCCATTTCTCTCGGGCTTTTTCGCTTCTATTACGCGTCATACCAAGAAATTTCTGACGGAATCCTCGCGCTCCGCAGAATTTCAAAGCCTGTTTTACCTGCGGAAAAATAACATTATGTGATGGAAAAAATGAATAAAACCACTCTGGCCCATCGGCCGTCCAGACACAAAGCACTCTCCGGGCTTTCATATACCCTTCAGGTTGAGCTGTCGGACAGATCGTTTTTAAAAATGGGAATATCTTCACCAAATTCTTCAAAAACGGATTTGGCACAAAATGAAAGAGTTTTGGCGACTGAATCACTCCATCCAAAAAATTCTTAAGTGTCGCCGGTGCTCCATAATTCCACATGGGGCAACATACAGCAATTGCGTCTGCTCCCGCTAGTGCTTCGACCACTTTCTCAAACTCACGGGGAAATCCCTTTTTAATCGGATTATGATCAACCCACGGAAACGCACACGCATCAAATCGCGTGACAGAAAATTTCTGCTTTTTTGCTCCGCTTTCCAAAGCGTCGGCATTTGCCATACTCAAGCTATCTTTTTCCGGATGCGCAGTGATAATGACAATGGATTTCATGCAGGAAGTTTGTAGCAGAAATGTTCTCCTTTGTCATTTTCCCGCCACGGCGAGGAAATTATTCCCTCGTTTTACTCATCCGTGATGTCGTTGCTGAATAAAATTTGACTCTCTAATATGAATTCATTATGAAATACTTAACCTTAACTATACTATAATCATGTCAACAGAAACTATGGTCCCAACTGAAGAGAATCCTCTTCCTTCTATGGCAGAAAAAACAATTGCTATCGTTGAAGGCACTGCTGCTACTACTCCACACACTAAACTAGTTCATACCCTTCTTTCCGAAGAAGAAAGATTAAGAGTGGCCGAAGAGTTAAAAATGGTTTTGGGAGACGAGTGGCCTCAATAATGAAGCCGAGAAAGTAAATGAAACATTTAAAAATAACAAAAGAATGCCCTTATGGCGCGGAGCATAATGACGAGGCGAAGCGAGCATACTTTTTTGGTATGCGAGTAAGCGAGGAATGGAGCGACAATGCCATAGGGCATTATCTTGCTATTTTGGCAGCGCCAAGGGGAATCGAACCCCTGTTGCAGGAATGAGAATCCTGTGTCCTAACCACTAGACGATGGCGCCTCGTCGCTGGATCACTTCGTTGGACTCGCGGTCCGCTACGCGGACAGCTCATCATACTTCGTGATCGCTCCTCTTTGTCCGCCGCGGCGGAGTCTTCGCCCTCATTGACGCGATTTCTCGTTACACTCGAAATCCCTATTCGTCCTCAGCTACCCCGTATTCGCAGTTTTTAAAGATCTATTCACTTGAAAGCTATCCTATACTTACAAATTTTACCCTTGAAACCCCCTCAATCCCCCTTACAAAGGGGGACAAAAACTTGTGAACTTGTTATCTCGTCATCTCGCCTGCCCTGAGAAATCCCGACTGGTCGGGATGAAGCACGAGTAATCTCGTTATCTGTTCCGTAAAGAACGTTGCGATTGTGCGAATTTTCTCAAAAATTTCAAATAAAAAAGGAAAAGTGCTATAATAAATCTCACTCTGTAACTTTTTCTCTCATGAACGTACACACTTTTGGTCGCGTCACCGGCGTTATTTTTTTACTCGTCGGATTACTTCACATCCTGCGTGCGCTACAAGGATGGATTCTCACAATTGGTGATTTTACCGTTCCTAGCTGGTTTAGTGTCGTGGTAGGAATTGTTCTGCTCTATCTCTCTCTGCAAGGATTTCAACTGAAGAAGTGAAAGTCTCCATTGATCAGTAAATCCGAATATTTTTAAGAAATGTTAAAATCCAAACACCTCTAGAAATTTTTCTTTCTGTGTTTTTAAAAACGGCGTTGGCAAAAATCCAAGCTCTCCCAAAATAAGTTTTTTATTGAGCGTTGCGATTTTATCCAAACGAACAGTGGAGGCTACTTTGAGTCCGCTCTTGGAAAATCCTGCCGATTTTTCTTCAATGACAATCCCCTTTCGTTCTTTTTGTGAAGTGATAAAAGCTAAAATGACATCATCTCCCATATTTTTTTGAGAAATAATAAGTGCTGGTCGCACCGTAGTGCTTTCTAAGTTTGTGAAAGGAAAAGGAACCAACACCACCGTGCCAAATTCAAACATATCGCTTTTGAAGATCTTTAAGAGAATAAATATTTGGTTCCTTTTTCAGAAAATCGAAACTGGAAGACTGCGCGTTCATCTCAGAAAGAGGCAAATAGTCTTCTCCCATATCAGGATAAGGAACGAGAAGCGCCTCTTTTTTATTATTTCTTCCAATAATGAAAATTTTCTTTTCGTATTTCACCTGATTTACCATATCACTCAAGTTGGAACGAGCTTGTGTGGTCGAATAAATATTCATTTTTTAGTATTTTTTTGTACAATTTGTATATATTGTACATTGCAAAAACAAAAATGCAATATTTTATGCGAAGAAATCAAGCCTTCTGAAACTCCCCAATCACTTCAGCTCGAGTCTCAGCAGGACGCTTCATTATAAAGCTTCCCACTACCACAATATCTGCTCCCGCTTCGGCGAGTAGTTTTACATTATCTAAATTCACCCCGCCATCCACCTCAATCTCCCCTGCAAAACCTCTCGAACGGAGGGTTTTAATTTTTTCGATGGATTCGGACATAAAACTCTGTCCGCCTTTGCCCGCTTTGACTGACATGACGAGAATTTTATCCGCTTGGCGCAAAACTTCATCGCTCAGTGCTTCTGGTTCCGTATACCCATCAATACAAATCCCCGCGCGAATTCCGCGGGATTTTAGATCCCCAAAAAGTTCTAGCGCCCTGTCTTCTCCGGTGTTTTCAATATGGAATGTGATCCCCACAACCCCCAACTTCTGAAATTCATCGAAGTATATTTCCGGTGTGTCGCACATAAGATGCGCTTCGGTTTCTACTGGAAACCGAATTGCTTCTACATCGCGTGCCCGAAAACTGATATTGGACACGTATTTACCATCCATAATGTCGAGATGAATCCGGTCAGCTGTGGAAATCGAATCCACCTCTTCTTGTAACTTCGAGAAATCGGCATCCAGAATCGAGGGGGCAATTTTCATGACTATATTTTATAGATTTTATGCGTTCCAATACAGAGTAAAGTAATACTTCCCTCTTCTAAGTGAAAAATGATTCTATGGGAAAAATCGACTGAAAAAGAAAAAACACCGTCAAACCTTCCCTTTAGTTTATGTGTTTTCAACTCTGGTAAAAATAAATCTTTCCGTAACAATCTTATCTTTTGAACCGCTAATATTTGTATTTCAGGAGAGAGTTTCTTGAACTGACGAAGGAATTTTGGTTTATATTGCAACTCCTTCATCTCGCTATTTTGAGAGCATTAATAGTGCTTCAGGAGAATCAAGAGACATACTTTTCTCAGAAAATGCCTCCTCTATATCTCCCCACAACTCTTCATTCTGACTCAGAAAAAAAACATATTTTTCAACACTCATTTTTCGTTTCCGAGCTCTCGCTTGGATTTCTTTCCCTATTTCGTCGTCAAATTGGATGGTCACCATACTTTCAGAATAATAAAAAATTCCTAAAATTCAACTTTTGTGCTACAAACGCTCCCGAGAAACGAATGAAAATCTATCGATACCGCCGAAGGTCAAAATTGATGCAATCCGTGCGGGGAGCTTTTCGGAAGTGCATACTCTCGAAACACACACTCTGGTTCCGCAGGAAATTTTCTCGTTCTCATACAAAACAATGGACTTGGAAACGGAAAATTCTCTGGGGAGCTGGGGGGATATTCGGAGGGATCTTTTTATACGGTTTGTTTTTCTTGCCTTCCGTAGACGATGCCGAACAATTTTCTTTTGCGGAAAGTACCATTATTTACGATCGAGAAGCATTAAATCCGGAAGAAGACCCGAATGATCATATTTTGTACGTCATACATGGAGATGAAAATCGTGAGTACGTCCCACTCGAAGAAATTCCGAAACATATGATTGATGCCACTATTGCCATAGAGGATGATTCTTTTTATGGACATATAGGGTTCGATATCGGAGGAATTATAAAAGCAACATTAAACCATCTGTTTGGAATCGGATCTCAGCGAGGAGGATCAACAATTACCCAACAGTTAGTGAAAAATACATTTTTGAGTGACATTGCATACGATCGAACAATTTCTCGAAAGCTGAAAGAAATCCTTCTATCCGTAAAAGTAGAACTCAATTATTCCAAAGATGAAATCCTAGAACTTTATCTCAACAATATCCCCTACGGACATAATGCCCATGGAATAGAAACCGCCAGTAAAACATTTTTTGGGAAATCCGCGCGCGAACTCACGCTTGCCGAAAGTGCTGTGTTAGCATCTCTTCCTGTCGCTCCCACTCGATTCAGTCCGTACGGAACCAATAAAGATTTACTTATGGGATGGTACGAAACTGATTTGAATACGGGCGAACAAATATATAAAAAAGGTCGAAAAGATCTCGTTCTTCAGCGGATGCTTGATCTCAAAAAAATCACATTCGAAGAATTTAAACAAGCATTTTCCGAAGCCAAAGAGATCGAGTTCAAACGATACAGAAGCGATATTCAAGCTCCACATTTCGTCTTCTATGTTCGAGAACGACTGGAAGAGAAATACGGAAAAGAATTTCTAAAAAATGGAGGTCTTCGTATTTACACCACACTTGATCCGAAACTTCAGCAAGATGCTGAAGAAGTAATCGCCACAAAATCGGCTCATTATGAAGATACCTATGGAGCAAAAAATGTTGCCCTTGCTTCTATTAATCCTGAAAATGGAGAAATTCTGGCGTACGTGGGAGGAAAGGATTTTTTCGACACAGAACACGATGGACAGGTGGATGTCCTGACATCTCGCCGACAACCTGGATCGAGCTTTAAACCTTTTGTATACGCTTCCGCTTTTGAACAGGGATATACTCCCTCGACGGTTCTTTTTGACACAGAAACGGATTTTGGCGGAAATTATCAACCACAAAATTTCGATGGAGAATTCCTCGGACCTGTTTCAATGCGAGAATCACTCAATAGAAGTCTTAATATTCCTGCAGTAAAAACAGCGTTTCTGGCGCGTCCCGAAAACGTACTCAAACTCGCTTCTCGTCTCGGTATCAAATACGAAGGGAATGCTGAAATACACAATGTAGCGGTTGGTATCGGGGTGGCGGAAGTGGAACCATTGTCTCATATAAACGCATTTCAAGTATTTGTGGGCGATGGAAGTTGGTATGAGCCGACTGCTATTTTGGAAGTACATAATTCAGATGGAACTGTACTCGAAACCTTTGACCCTCTTCGGACACGTCACGAAGGATTGGACCCTGAAATTGCGGCCCTCGTACGTCATGTTCTGACGGATGAATCCACTCGTCCAACCACCGAAGGGTTTGACTGGAATAATCTTTTGCAACTCCCCGAATACAATAACGGCGCCAAGACGGGAACATCGAATAGAAAAACAGAAAATCCAGAATTTGATGAAAATAAGCCAGAAGACGATGAAGAAAATCCCAAATTCATTACCACTCCCGGAGATTCTTGGACCATCGGATTTACTCCCCATTTGGTGACAGGCGTTTGGGTCGGAAATAACCGCGGAGAACCAATGAAACAAGGCTCTACGGGACTCGCGGTAGCCGCTCCTATTTGGAAACGATTTATGCTCGATGCGCATGAAATTCTCGTCTCGGCAGGAGCTGACCCCGAAAAACTATACCACGAACCAACTCCGCTAGAAGTGCGACCAGTTAATAAATTCACAGGGCGTATTGCAACCGATCTGACTCCCCCTCGGTTGGTACGAGAAGAAGTATTTCCTTCTTTTGCCATCCCGACAGAACTTGATGACAGCGTTCAAACTATTGAGGTGGATAAAGTTTCCGGTCGACCGGTCACTCCATTCACCCCTTTCTATTCCCGTACGAGACAATATGCTCTCACCGGACTCAAATCGATTCGTCCCGATCTTCCACACTGGCAGGAACCAGTGGAAGAATGGCTTCATACCCACCCAAAGTTTCTCACCTCATTGGGAACTATTATGGATGAAGATCCAAAAGAAACACGAAATATATTCTCGAGGCAAACATCACGACTGAGTAATCTTTCAGATAATCCGCGCAATCAATTCTCACAGGTAAACGCTCCAACCATTCGTATCACTTCTCCCAAAAACGGAGGTATTGTTGCCCGAGGACAAGTAGAAATTACCACCTCTATCACCGCTCCTCAAGAAATGAGAGCGGTAGAATTTTATTTGAATGACCAATTGGTCGCTGACGCTACTCGTTCTCCATGGAATGGAAAATTTCAAATTCCATCAACCACTCCTGAGGGAGAAAAACAGGTTATTCGCGCTATCGCAATAGACCAACTGTTCAATATCGGAGAATCAGAAATAGAAGTCACTATTGCTCCCGACCAAAAAGGACCAGAGATTACGTTCCTCGGACCTGTTGGAAAACAACGCATTCCGCTTGGAACCAAAATGCAAATTTTGGCAGACGTGCGCGATGAAGAATCAGGCGTAAAACTCGTCGAATTTTTTAAGGATGAACAAAGTCTCGGGTTTACAGAGTCTCCTCCATATGAACGAAGTTTCCGTGCAGAAGGATCGCTAGGAACACATGAAATAAAAATAAAAGCATGGGATCTTCACGGAAATGTTAGCGAAAAGACAATTCCGGTACTCTATGAGCGAGAACGATTGCTTCAATCCGGCTCCCCAGAAATATCTGATATTTATTCATATCGCTCTTCCATTTCAGTCGATGCCATTTTTCCTGAATATGAAAATATCGAATGGGTCGAACTCGTCGCGGAACAAAAAGAAACGATTTTGTTTTCCGAAAAAATAGAATTGCCTCCTCAATCAGCTCAATTCCAGATACCAAAAAATCAGGGAGGAAAAACCACTCTCCGGCTGATTACAAAATTCAAAGGGAATAACAAGCTCCATGAAAGTCCCATACGAAAGGTGGATTTATAACTCGTATTTCGCTCCCTATTATTTGAGAAATGGAAATATCTTCTTTATTATAAAGGAACATGATTGACATTCTCATTTGGGTCGGCATTGCCATTATTTCCACTGGAATAATCGTTCTCTGTACCCGCTGTAAAAAGAAGCTTTCCTTTTCCATCTTTGAAGACGCCAAGCAAAAAATTTCAAACACAGAGAAACTTGCTCCCTCCCATGCCATACTCGAAGCTCATAAAATTTTTATCAGCGCTCTGCAAACACTCAACTCGAAGTCCAAAACAACCGCCGCACAAGCAACCCAAAATGTCGTTAAACGTTTTCCGAATGAGCAATACATCTGGCAGTTTCACCGTTTACGAAATCAAATTGCACACGAACCGGATATACACGTAAGCCCCATGCAAGCCGAAGAAGCACGACGAGAATTTGTACGGGCATTGGAATCGCTTTTATAGACCATAAGATCACAAGACTACAAGATCACGAGTCCACGAGTAAAAATACAAAACTATAGCTATTTCTACATAAAATGACATAAAAATTCCACACCCCTTCATAAACTTATAACAAGGGGTTTAAACCCCTTGTTAATGAGTCGTTTTATCTTGAATTAACTATATTGTCTCGACTGGAGCCCCACATAGTTTTAACGAAGTGGGGTCATCTCGTAATCTTCTCTACACTGGCGGAAACTCATAATCAGGCATGAACTCTTTTCGAGGTTCTGATGCTTCCAGTACTCGCAAAAGAGCTTGTTCGGAATGCTCGAATGGTTTTGGGCGCTGGTTTTTAAATTTTTCTTTTTTTTCTTCTGGCAAAAGTTCCACCCAGAGTTTTTTCTTTGTGAATTTTTTCACTGCTTCATCAACCGTGATTCTTTGTAACCGAGACGGCGCCGTCTCGGTTACGGGGAAAAACACCCCATCGGAAAATGAGTTCAGTACAAAATTATTCGATCCTAAAAATGCTTGAATCCATTTATCCGCCTGCACCTGATACACAGGAAGCAAAAAAGCGAAACTCAGTGCATTGAGTATGCCTGCCCCCGCCCTCAGAGAAGAAAATCCACCTGGTCCTGCCACTCCGCCAAGGAAAGTCAATGGAACAGCATCCCCAATGGTATGTTTTTGTAAAAAACAAAAAACCTCTTGTCCGTCCCTCCTTCTATTGGTCCACTCGCACCGCTCGATCAAATTTCCGTTCTCGTCAAAAAGCGCGCAAAAATGAGGATCGACAGCCGTATTCAAAATAAACTTCACGGAAAGAAGAATAGCGGAAAAGTCAAAAAGTATGAAGCTCCTCGGGCTTACGCCCGAGGTATCTAATTATTTTACCCAGCCTTCGTTCGCCATATGGCGAACTACGGCGGGTTTATTCGCCTTTGCGCCGCGAAATCCGCCGTCTTGTCCGCCGAAGTCTTGACGAAGGTCGGAAGCAAATCTTCTTTCTATCTGCTTTTATGATGATTGCAAAC
>JAIPGU010000016.1 GCA_021735575.1 Candidatus Altimarinota bacterium
AAGGATCTGCTCCCACACTGAACTTGCGGCGAACGAGGAGTGAAACGACGAAGTAAGTCGGAAGGACGTGTCATCCTGAGCGATCCCGCGTATGCGGGAGAGTCGAAGGATCTGCTCAGTAAGGAGCGAAGCAATAAAGCACTTCTCACTCGTTTTGATCGGACATTGTTGATTTTCCATTTGACAAAAAGTCTTCTCTCTCTACAATCGCCCAGCTTTATTGCCTAGGAGTGCTGATTTCTATACTCTCTCTGCTCTAAAAACTAAGTTCTAACCTTTAAGTTCTAAAAAGCTTTCCATGACTCGATCCGCAAAAAAGGGACCTTACATTGATCCGCGCCTTGCAAAAAAGGTACAAGTGCTCAATGAATCCGGTCAAAAAAAAGTTATTAAAACTTGGGCACGCAATTGCACCATTTCTCCCGAATTCGTGGGACACACCTTCGGAGTGCACAATGGGAAAGAGCACACTCCTGTGTTTTGTTCTGAAGCCATGGTGGGGCACAAGTTGGGCGAGTTCTCTCCGACCCGTAAGTTTCGAGGGCATGGGGGAAAACTTGCAAAAGCTACGGGAACCGGAAAATAATATTTCTTCTTTATGAAAGCTTCTCTCCGAAAAGTCCGAATATCTCCGAAAAAAGCGAATATCGTTGCGGGGCTCGTACGCGGTAAAACTGCTTCCGAGGCATTGAATCTTTTGAAATTCACTCCCAAAAAAGCAGCGAAAGCGCTCTATAAAGCAATTCAGTCTGCCGTATCGAATGCCACCAACAATGCGAAAGAAAAAGCAGAGACCCTGTTTGTGAAAGAAATTGTCGTGAACAAGGGAGAAGTCTGGAAACGGTATATACCTTCTGCGCGAGGGAGAGCTCTTCCGCTCCAGAAACCAACGTGTCATATTTCTGTTACTCTCGAAAAAAAATGAGAAATAGATTACAAGACTACAAGATCACAGGATCACGAGGGGAGGTGTTACATGATTCTCTAGGAAAGGTTTTTGTTATCTCGTTATCTCGTCATCTCGTTATCTAACATTCATGGGAAAAAAAGTCTCACCGCACTCACTTCGAATTGGAATTACGAAAACATGGGATTCTCGTTGGTACGCAAATCGAGACTTCAAAGAAAAATTTTTGCAAGACGTAGAAATTCGGAAGTATTTGGAAAAAAATCTTGCAAGTGCTGGAATATCTCGAATAGAAATACATAGAAGTGCTGGTAAAATCTCGGTTATTTTGCATGTTGCCAAACCGGGAATTGTTATTGGACGCGGTGGGGAGGCTATTGGCGAACTCTCCAAAAAATTGTCTCAAAAATTTGGAGGAGAAATGTTCGATGTTTCCGTTCAAGAGATCCGCAAGCCGGATGCAGATGTAAAACTCGTTGCCGAGTCCATTGCTCAGCAAATTTCACGACGTTTCCCTTATCGCCGAGTGGTAAAAATGGCTATTGATCGAGCAAAAGATTCCGGGGTAAAGGGAGTTAAAGTAGCTGTTTCAGGTCGACTCAACGGGGTTGATATCTCCAGAAGCGAATCGTACAGCCACGGAACAGTGCCCCTGCACACCCTTCGCGCAAATATTGACTATGCTACTGCCACAGCCGCAACAACATACGGATCCATTGGGGTCAAAGTATGGGTATACCATGGACTCGTCTTCAAGAATGAGGCATTGAATGAGTTGGCGTAAAAGTATCACGTATTACGTATTTAGTATTACGTATAATAATTTCTCATGTGAATAGTTTTTGAGTTTGTTTCTCTTTTTTCATTTTTTTTTTACAATCAAGTACGTATTCGAATACATAAACGAATACGTACTTAAGAAAATATCATGGCACTTGCAAAATCATCTTCCCAAGCTACAAGAAAAATCACAAAAGTCGGAGGACATAGTTATTATGTCACCATTCCTCTCGACTACATACGAGAGCTCGGTTGGCGAGAACATCAAAAGGTTCAGGTTACAAAACACGGGAAAAAAATAATCATCGAAGACTGGGAAGCATAACTCTCGGCACAAGTATGTATGATCTAAGGCTTTTTTACGTAATACGTTATACGTAGTTTTCACGCCGTCAATTGCACCTGAATAAGATTCACAATAACCCACGCAAGTAATGATACCGATAATCCAATCGCCGCGTACTTGAGTGTGCTTTTGGCCGCCTCCCTGTCTTGTGTCAATTCACTGGTAATCAACTGATATCCGGCGTAAAGCCCAAACATAACGGCAATCGTTCCGGCAAGTTTCGTTACCAAATCAATGAGTTTAATAATAATAATCGGAATATCGGCAAGTCCGATACATCCTCCGGCAATTTTATTACCGATGCTCACATCTTTTAAACGCTTTTGTATTTCTGCTGCTGCTCCGTTTTTGCCATCCAACTCCCCAGTGTTACCGTCGTCTTTATTAGCGTTAAATTTAGACCCGCCCTGAAAAACGAAATACATCGTTCCATCTGATTCTTTTTGAATAGACGGATAGGCGGTATAACAAGTCTGTTTGTCTCCCGTGAAATCCGGCCGCGGGATAATCCCTTCGAAATCTCCACTTTCCTCCCCTGTTGCAAACCCCATCCCCCAGAAGAAAGAAACGGCAAAGCAAAACGCAATCAAGGGCAAGATCATTTTTCTCATGACAAGTCTATTGTATGTCTCTCTTTTGGCTTTGTCGAGCAGGCAATAACAATCCACCAAGACGGTTCTTTCTTTCAGAGAAAAAGAGCATTGTCATAATACAAAAAACAATTCCAAAGAACACAAAAAACCGCTTGACAACTCTCCTTGTCTTCGTACAATCCGGCGGCTTTTGCAACGCATCATGCTTCAACCTAAAAGAACGAAGTTTCGACGACAACACCGAGCACGCTCCCAGAGCAAAGGAGTGGCAACTCGGGGAAGTGAAATTTCATTCGGAGAAGTGGCGATTAAGGCTGTTACCGCTGGAGAAATAACGGCCCGACAGATTGAATCAGCCAGACGCACGATTGCGCGTGCCGTGAAGCGTGGAGGAAAAATCTGGATCCGCATTTTTCCGGACAAAGTTTTAACCGCCAAAGGAGCGGAAGTTCCTATGGGATCGGGAAAAGGAGCCCCTGACAAATGGGTCACGCAGGTTCGTCCCGGAAAAATCCTTTTCGAAATGTCGGGCGCTGAAACAACCCTCATGCAGGAAGCCCTGAAATTAGCAACCTACAAGCTTCCCGTTAAATGCAAGATAATCTCACAAGATATTTAAGATGAAAATGCAGGAATTGAGACAACTTACTCCCAAAAAGCTTCTCGCAGAGCTTGAAAAGGCGCGTCGAGAGCTAGCCGGAGAAAGATTCCAAATTCGCACTGGCAAAAATCAAAATACAGCCCAAGTACGAAAGAAAAAAGTGCTTATCGCACGAATATTGACGCTTTTGGGCTCAAAAAATACCGTTTCTAGTCCCTCTCAAGAATGATTGCTAAAAAAGGAATAGTCACAAAACGATCAGGAGAAGAAACTCTGAATGTGGAGGTGTACGAATACCGAACACATCCCAAGTACCATAAACGATATCGCGTCACGCGAAAGTTTCTCGTCCAAGACGAAAAAAAACAAGGAAATGCAGGAGACGAGGTACTCATCGTTCCGTGTCGTCCTGTTTCCAAAAAGAAGTCTTGGAAATTAGAAAAGATTCTTGGTCATAATTCTGCAACACAATGATTCAACACATGTCTCGCCTTTCCGTCGCGGACAATACTGGAGCCAAGCAGGTGATGTGTATCAAAGTGCTTGGCGGATCACGCCGACGCTATGCAAAAATAGGCGATGTCATTGTTTGTAGCGTAAAAGAGGCTGCTCCGAAGGGAGTGGTAAAGAAGAAATCTGTGCAAAAAGCTGTCATAGTAAGACAATCTGCCCCCATTAAGCGCGTCGATGGGTCGGTTCTCCGATTTGATGAAAATGCTGTTGTCATTGTGAATAACGAAAATCAGCCGAAGGGCACTCGCGTTTTTGGTCCTATTGCAAGAGAACTGCGAGCCAAAGGATTTCAAAAAATTATTTCTCTTGCTCCCGAAGTATTATGAAAAGTTTAAAAGTTCAAAAGTCTAAAAGTTCAATGAAAATTTTAACACACGATACCGTAATAATTCGAACGGGGAAAGACAGCGGGAAGACGGGCGTTGTTACTAAAATTCTAAAAGACAAAGTAGTGGTGGAAGGAATAAATAAAGCCATCAAGCACGTGAAAGGGCGGGAAGGTCGCCCAGGAGAGCGAATCGAATTTTTTGCTCCAATTCATGTGTCCAATATAGCATTGGTAGATCCAAAAAATGGGAAAGCAACTCGCGTCGGATACCGGCTGGAAGGGAAACAAAAAACAAGGATATCTCGTCGCTCCGGAGAAGTAATTCTTCCAGGGACAAAACCCAAAAAAGAGAAGAAGAACAGCACCCCTCATAAGAAAACGAAAGCCTGATGGAGACTTTATACGAACGATATCAGAAACAATTGAAGTCCGCACTCATGAAAGAGTTGGGAACGAAGAATCCGTTTCAAGTCCCGCGCATCACCAAAGTTTGTGTGAATGTGGGAATGGGATCGTATCTCCAAAGACTTGGAAGCAAAGATTTTTCATTCGTGGAAGAAAATGTAAAACGTCTAACGGGACAAAAACCGATCGTTCGAAAGTCGCGGAAATCTGTTTCCAATTTCAAGCTTCGAGAAGGACAACCGGTAGGAATGTCTGTCACCCTCCGAGGGAAAAGAGCTTATAATTTCATTGACAAACTCATTCACGTTGTGTATCCACGTGTCCGCGATTTCCGTGGAGTGGCAACAAACATCTTTGATGAGAGTGGAAATTGTTCCTTGGGATTCTCTGATCATACGGTGTTCCCAGAAACAGTTCTTCCTGAAGATTCTCGACGTATTCATGGAGTACAAGTTACAATCGCCTTCTCCGGATCCGACAAGGCACATAATCAAAAACTACTCGCCGCGTTCGGATTTCCCTTTAAAAAACAGCAATAATTATGGCCCGAAAAGCAATTGTTCACAAATCACGAAAATTCATGGAACGCGTACTGCGTGCCAAAAAAGAAGGAAGAAAAATTCCTCTTTCAACTCGTGCCTACAATCGATGCTCTCTTTGTGGTCGCCCGAATGGGTACATGAGAGACTTCGGAGTATGCCGTTGTTGCTTCCGAGAACATGCAGAAAAGGGGCTTGTTCCTGGAGTTCGTAAATCATCTTGGTAAACCTATGACTGATCCTATCGCTGACTTTCTTGCTCGCATTAGAAACGCCCAAATGGCGCGAAAGGGCACTGTGCGCATTCCTTATTCAAAAGCAAAAGAAGGAATAGCCCAGGCAATGCAAAAAAATAATTTTTTGAATAAAATAACCGTTGAAAAAAACGAAAAATTTCCCATTTTACTCCTAGAACTTCCTGAAAAAACATTATCGCTGAAGCGTGTTTCCACCTGCGGACAACGAATTTACACTCCCGCAAAAGAAATACGAAAGGTCTGTAATGGCTTTGGAATCTCTATTCTTTCCACCTCCGAAGGAATAATGACGGGATATGAAGCCCGAACAAAAAATATTGGAGGAGAAGTACTCTGTGAAATCAGCTCATAAATCATGTCTCGAATCGGAAAATTGCCTATCGGATTAACAGAAAATGTTGAGGTTCGCCTCGAGGGAGATTTGGTAACTGTAAAAGGACCAAAGGGAGAGCTCTTCCTTCGCTTTAATCCGAATCTGGTGAAAATTTTGCAAGAAAACGGACAGTTACAAGTACAGCGAAAAAATGACACAAAGCCAGCACGTGCAAGCCATGGACTGTATCGTAGTTTGTTACACAACATGGTGGAAGGAGTTTCAAACGGTTTTTCCAAATCGCTCGAAATAAAAGGAGTTGGATACAGGGGGACTGTCCAAGGAAGTGTTCTTGAATTAAGTCTCGGATACTCTCACCCGATTCATTATCCCATCCCAGAGGGGGTGGAAATAAAATTTGAGGAAAAATCCCAAACGCTTTTGACTGTTTCGGGTATTGATAAACAATTAGTTGGACAGGTGGCGGCAGAAATACGAAATTTCCGACGTCCCGAGCCCTATAAAGGGAAGGGTATTAAATACACTGATGAACGCATTGCCAGAAAAGCTGGAAAATCTGTTGCTAAAAAAGGAGCTTAACCCATGACATCACACAAATTGGTTTCAAGATCTGCTAGAGCCAGGCGAACGCATGCACAAACCCGTGCCTCTGGAAACCCAAGACTCGTTGTATTCCGGTCAAATCGTACGGTGTACGCACAAATTGTTGATCCAAGTGGAACGGTGCTGTGCGGTGCTAGCGGGCTCAAAATGAAATCATCCGGCGCAAAAGCCGCTGAAGAAGTAGGAACTGCTATTGCTGAACTCGCACAAAAGAAAAAAATTAAAACCGTCGCCTTCGATCGAAGTGGATACAAATACCACGGACAAATAAAATCTCTTGCAGAAGCCGCTCGTAAAGGAGGACTCTCATTCTAAAATACCACACTATGTCTGAAGAAGAAAAAAAAGTGACCGAAGCCGCAGAAGAACCAACGGCTCCTAAAAATACGGAATCATCTGCTACTCCCTCTGCCCCTGCTCCTGAAAAGGAAGACAAAAGGGAACGGAGAGGCGGTGAGCGACGTGGTCGTGGACGCAGAGATAGAGCTCCACGAGAACCAAAAGAATTTGAAGAGGCGATTTTGCAAATCGACCGTGTTACTCGTGTGGTAAAAGGAGGTCGTAGACTCCGATTCCGAGTATCTGTTGTTATCGGAGATCAAAAGGGGCGTGTTGGATTTGGTATCGGGAAAGCCGCGGAAGTAATGATTGGTATTCAAAAGGCGGTTGCTATGGCAAAAAAGTCACTCGTAAAAGTTCCCATCTCCAATGGGACTATCCCACACGAAGTAAATGAAGTTTATAAAGCATCTCGTGTATTATTATTTCCGGCCCCTGTCGGAAAAGGAGTAATCGCCGGAGGCGCTGTGCGACGTATTTTGGAGCTGGTAGGAGTAAAGGATGTTCTTTCCAAAGTGCATGGATCCAGAAATAAAATCAACGTTGCTCGTGCAACAATGAATGCATTAAAAAAATTCCAAAACGTAATCGTGGAGAAGGAAGTGTCTAATGAAGAACCAAAAGAAAAGGAAGCAAAAAGTTCGGAACAAAAAAAGCCAAAAGCATCAAACACGAGCCCTAAAAAACCAGCAACAAAAAAAACACTCTCTCAACCAAAGAAAAAATGAAACTGAACGAATTGAAACCAAACGCGCGGAAAAAACCGACCCGAAAAGGGCAGGGGAATGCAGCTGGAAAAGGAACTTTTGCCGGACGAGGATGTAAAGGCCAAAACTCACGTGCCGGAGGAGGAGTGCGCAAAGGATTTGAAGGAGGACAAACGCCTCTTATTCAACGTATGCCGAAACGACGAGGATTCAAGAATCCAAATAGGGTAACCGTTCAGGTATTAAATTTATCTACTCTCGACACAGCCTATAAAGCGGGAGAAACCGTGGATTTCAAGTCTCTGTTAGACAAAAGATTAATAGCAAAGGAAAATCAAGGAGTTAAAATTCTTGGAGATGGAGAACTGACAAAAAAATTAAAAATTGCCGAGGAAATTCAGATGTCACAATCCGCAAAAAAAGCCATTGAAAGCTCTCAAAAGAAATAATCCACGTCAACTTTCTCCGTTTTCCTGCCTTCCCGAATGAAGAGTCTGGAAGATGTTTTTTGAATATTCAATCCCTCTCACTTCTTTCCTCTTGTCCGAAAAAAATTGACAAGAACCGAAATCTTTCCTAGCGTACGCGAAAACTTTTCTTTCATGAAACCAAAAGACTTACCGCTCATGCTCACATTCGATGATGTACTCCTCGTTCCGCAATATTCGGAGACGTTGCCACGTGAAGTACGTTTGACAACCCGGTTCTCGAAAAATATATCCCTCAATATCCCTTTGGTGTCAGCTGCAATGGACACTGTTACCGAAGAGAAAATGGCAATTATTCTTGCTCTTCATGGAGGAATTGGGGTTATTCACAAAAATTGTTCCCCCGAAGAACAAGCTGAGATGGTACGACGCGTGAAACGATTTGAAAATGGGTTTATCCGTGAACCGATTGTCCTTTCCCCAAAACACAAAATTTCTGATGTAATCGCCATTCGCGAACAATACGGATTTAAGTCCGTGCCCATCACGGAAGATGGCACATTGCAAGGAAAAGTTGTCGGACTTATCACGCGTAATGACTATCTCTCCAAACACGAAAACCAGCTTATTAAAGCGAGAATGACACCGGTGGAGAAACTCCTTGTGGCTCGAGAACCTATTTCTCTCGAAAAAGCGAACGATATTTTAGAAGAATCCAAACATTCGAAATTTCTTATTCTGCACAAAAATGGGACGCTGTCCGCGCTTCTGACTCGTAGAGACATTGAAAAGAACGAGAAATATCCACACGCATCAAAAGACAAAGAAAAGCGACTTCTTGTCGCCGCCGCAGTGGGTCCTGCAAAAAATAGAGACGAACGCGTACAGGCATTGGTAGAGGCTGGCGTCGACGCACTCGTGGTTGATACCGCTCATGGACACTCCAAAGGAGTAATTGATTGCGTCAAATTCATTAAAAAACACTATAAAAAAATTGATGTTGTGGCAGGAAATATTGCGACCGGATCCGCCGCCGAAGCACTTATTAATGCTGGAGCAGATGGAGTAAAGGTTGGAATTGGTCCCGGATCTATTTGCACCACTCGTATCATCGCCGGCATCGGAGTCCCTCAATTATCTGCTCTTATGGACGTCCAAACCGTCACTCGAAAACACAAAATTCCTATCATTGCCGACGGAGGAATAAGGTACTCGGGCGACATGGCAAAGGCTCTCGCCACAGGAGCAAATAGTATTATGATTGGATCGCTTCTCGCCGGAACCGCCGAAGCCCCAGGAGAATTGATTTACCTCGAAGGAAAAACCTACAAGTACTATCGCGGAATGGGCTCTCTCGCCGCCATGACAAGAGGCAGTAAAGATCGATACGGGCAGGCAAATATCGCCGATGATAAACTGGTGCCTGAAGGCATTGAGGGGAAAGTGCTCTTCAAAGGAGGTGCCACTACTGAAATTTTTCAACTCTGTGGAGGAGTCAGAAGTGCTATGGGGTATTGCGGCGCTCCAACTATTCCCGTATTTCAAAAAAACGCAAAATTCATCCGCATAACCGCCGCCGGAATGAGAGAATCCCATCCTCATGATATATCGGTCCTAAAAGAGGCGCCAAATTACAGGGGATGAAAAACAATGTAAAATGTTAAATATAAAAGGTAAAAATAATTTTTAAGCGCTAATATCTAAAAATATTCAACACATTTTTTATATTAAAATCCTGAAGTTTTGGATTTCTTGAACGTTGAGATTTGGAATTTTTTTAAACATTTAACATTCGAAATTGTTTTGTATACCTCCAGTATACATCCCATACTTTTCTTATTTGTAGTTTGAAGTCTGATTATTTGAAGTTTATTTACTCCACCCCTTTCGTCGGGATAAATCCCGCTTCCATCGCCGCCTGTTTGGTTCTAAAAAACCGACGATGTCGTACTTCCGTTCCCCGCGCAAAATACGAATCGGACGGATAAAACTTTCCAGTTTTTGCATTGCCGGTATAAGGAAATAACTGAAGTTTTATACCATTCTCATTCGGAACCTGCCCAAGCGGTATTTGAAATTCCCCATCTCCTTCCACCATATTTTCTCCTCCCCAAAGAAGTCGTGCAGGACCTGATATTTCCCCTTTCAGAGTATCTCCGGAAATTTTCTGGAATTCCACGATGGAAATCTCCGGACGTATCGTTCTCCGTTCAATCGGCATTTCCTGAGGAGGTGTATTAACGCTCCCCGCGAAAAACCCAAACACTATGCCCCCGACGACCGAGAAAAACATTCCTTTTTTATTCATGGCTCTCGCAGGTATATATCTGATTTCCGAGGTGCACGACAACTCCCTTCAATTCCAAAAGAGAAAGAGAGGAACTCGTTACGGCTGAAGAAAAAGGAGCCTGTCTCAAAAGATCATTCATATGCATCCGTCCCGTTCTCTCAAAAAGTTTCACTATACTCTTTTCCTCTTCGGTAAGGTTTATAGGTGGTTTCTTATTTCGCTCTCGTGAAAAAAGCATTCCGAATGAATCCAGTATTTCTTTTCCCGAGAGAGCCGGAAATGCTCCTTGTGATAAAAGCATATTTGTCCCCACCGACATTCGAGAAAAAATTTCTCCCGGAACCGCAAATACATCTCGTCCTTGTTCTAAGGCCATGAAGGCCGTTATAAGGCTCCCTGATCGCTCTGCCGCCTCTATTACAAGCGTAGCTCGCGATAGCCCTGCCACAATTCTATTGCGAATGGGAAAATATTCCGGTCTGGCTTCAATCCCGGGAAGGTATTCTGAAATAATAGCTCCTTTTCCTTCTGCGAGAATGCGTTCCGCAAATTGTGCATTCCTCACCGGACGAACTTGATCAATCCCATGCCCCAAAACCCCGATGGTTTTTGCCCCCGAAGACACTGCCACTTCGTGGGCGTATGTATCGATTCCAAACGCCAATCCGGATACAATCGTAATTCCTTCCCGCGCCACCGTTCCCACGATTTTCTCTGTCGCACGTTTCCCATAGACAGTTGCTCGTCGCGCCCCCACAACCGAAAGCGATGGAAAATCCGAAGCCTCCAATACTCCCCTCACGAAAAGAACCGGAGGCGGAGCATATATCTGTGATAACAATTCAGGATACCCTTCTTGTCCTATACAGAGTGATCTGGCTCCACAGTTTCGCAATCTTTCAAGCTCTTGTTCGGGAGAAATAGTATGTTTGGTATGCAAAAATTTTTCACACTGTGCCGCATCAAGACCTGCCGAAACAAGTTCCGGAAGTTCTGCATTCCAAATTCTTTCCCAATTTCCCTGAAAATACCGAACAAGTTTTTGGAACCGAAGATGTGTTAAAGGCCATCCTCTCTGAAAAGCCAAAAGAAACTTGTTATCTCCCATCAACTAAATTTAAAGAAAACACTGGAAAACTACACTTTTCTAAATTTCTTGGAAAGAAAAAAATAATTTTTTTAGAGGATGACTTTTTCAGTGCTTTCTTAACGATGCTCTCATTATTTCCAAGAGGGCATTTCTAATGAATTCTTCATAAAATAACCAAGTTTTTTGTAGTTCGCGAGAGAATATCGGGGCCATTTTTTCGAATCACAAGCAAATCTTCAATCCGAATCCCAAATTTCCCCGGGTAATAAATTCCCGGCTCGCACGTTACCACTTCATTCTTCTGAAGTACTGTCCCCGCAACAGGCGTTCCTCTCCCATCGGAATGAGGAGGATGTTGTGCAATACGCGGAAGTTCGTGTACTTCCAGTCCCACCCCATGTCCCAAGGAATGAGAAAAAAAGACGGCATCTGCCCCCAAGTTTGAACGAACCGAACAATCTATTTCCGCTGTGGGAGTTCCTTTTTGAAATTGTTTCAGTGCTTCATTCTGTACTTTCCGAAGAAGTTCATATTTCGTCTGAAACTCCTGAGATACACGCTGAAATGCGAAATTACGCGTTATGTCGGAAGCGTACCCTGCGTATTTTACGCCACAATCCACTAAAATGTTGTCTCCGGAGACGAGAGGTCTATCTGTTGGCATATGATGCGGAATAGCGGAATTCTCTCCAAAGGCTACTATCAACGGAAAGGTCAATTCAAACCTTCCGCCTCCTCGAAGCGCCTGTTCTAACTTAAAAGATAACTCTTTTTCTGATACGCCCGCCCGTACATGAGACTGTAAAAAAACGAGCAGTGTGTTATCTACTTGCTTCTGTGCAATTGTTATTTTTTTGATTTCGTCCGGATTTTTTTGACGACGGAGCTGCTCCAAAATAGAAGCGTATGATTGTAATGTCATAAGCGGAAAAAGCTTCCGTAATTGCTGACTCCGTGCCAGAGACACCGAATCTTCGAGTGCAAACATGCCAGAAAAATGTTCTCCAAATTTCTCCCGCGTCTCATGATCCAAAAGTAAAAATGACATTGCTTCATTCTCGCATATTTGCTTCGCTTTTTCGGCATAACGACTATCCGTCATAAGAATTCTCTCTCCTTTTTTCGTTTGAATGTACATCCCAGCGCTCCCCTGAAACCCCGTCAACCAAAAGATATTTTCAGGCTTCGTCACCAAAAATCCATCCGTAGCATCGTTGCGGGATAACCAATGATGAAGTCGCGCCTGAGCAAAATTCATTGTATGAATAGATCACAAGATTACAAGATAACGAGATTACGAGTTTTGTTTTGTTTTTTTGGAAAGCACATGCATCATTTTGTGAATTTCTGAAATTTTTTCGATTAAATCATTTCCCTTTTCCAAAAATTTAAGTTTCTTTGCAATGATAATCTGTGTTTCTAATTCACAAAGAGATCCTCGAGACACACTCAAAAACTGAAGAAATTCTTTTTGGCTCCTTCTTCCATACCCCTCTGAAATATTCGAAGGAATAGAAATTGCCGCCCGCTTCATTTGGGACACAAGACAAAATTTTTCTTCTGAAGGGAAATTTTCTGTTTGTTTATAAATTTCTAAAACCAAATCTATAGATTTTTGCCATACAACTAAATTTTCGACTTTCATCTCTTTCCATTCTATAGAAAACTCGTGATCTTGTAATCTCGTTATCTCGTAGTCTACAACTTATCGTAATCATGCATCACAAGTTGTGCATTAATTCGACGAATCAAATCCAGTACCACTCCCACCACGATAATCATTCCAGCTCCCGAGATAAACAAGGAAATCGCATTGGATCCACCGGAAAGCCATTTCTCAAAAAGCAGGGGAACAACTGCTACCGCTGCTAAAAATACCCCGCCCCAGAAACACAATCGACTGCTCGTCTGTTCTAAAAATGTCTCTGTCTCCTTTCCTGGTCTATACCCTGGGATAAAGCCTCCGCGTTTCTGAATATTTTCCGCAACTTTGCGTGGTTCAAACACAATAGACACGTAAAAATAGGTAAATCCAAAAATGAGGGCCGCATAAAATACGTTATACCAAAGTGTTGGAGAACCCGGATTTAGATATTTCATAGAAAATTCCGCCATTCCCTGCAAAGTAGTTGACTCTGAGCGGGAAAAAAATTGAGCCAGAATAGAAGGCAAACTCACGAGAGAGATGGCAAAAATGATAGGAATCATTCCTGCTTGATTGATTTTAAGAGGAAGAAAAGACTTTTGTTGCGCCCCCGTCCTGCGAGTAGCATACACAATCGGGACGCGCCTATCCGCTTCCGACACAAAAACAATAAAAATCGTCAAAGCAAGTGTTGCAATTATAAGTGCTAATATGACTGGAAGTGCCGCCGCCTGAAACGCCGCTCCGATTTGTGTTGGAACCGTTGCCACGATTCCGGCAAAAATCAAAAGGGAAATCCCGTTTCCAATTCCTTTCTCACTGATAATTTCTCCAAGCCACATCATAAAAATTGTCCCTCCTGTTGCAACCAACATCATAGGAAGAATGACCGATACATCTGTCACATCTACAATCGCACCTCCAGGAGAAAACCTGTTCAAAAGTGCCATCATCCCGTAACTTTGTACAAAGGCTAAAGGAACCGTCAAAAGACGTGTATACTGGTTAATCTTTTTCTGCCCTTGTTCTCCTTCTTTTTTAAGATTTTCGAGCGAAGGGACAATGACACCCAAAAGCTGCATAATAATAGAAGCGTTGATGTACGGAGTAAGCCCCATAAGCACGAGAGAGAATCGTTCCATCGCTCCCCCCGTCAAGAGTGAGAAAATTGCCAAAGGAGACCCTTGGTTTTGTCCCTCCAGAATAAGTCTGATTTTGTCTATATCCGCCCCGGGAATGGTTATATGAGCCGCAAGACGTGCCACCACCAAAACTAAGATGGTAAAAATCAACTTATTTCGAAGAGACTTTGTATTCCATATCTGATGAAGCGTATTGAAAATCTTTTCCATGCAAATTCAAAAAGTCTTGACGACTGTACAAAATTTCTCGAATTTGGCAAGGAAACGGGAGAAAAAATTAGTCTCCGTTCGACACAGCGTCTTCTTGCTTCTGAGCTTCTATCGCCCGAATCAATGTATCAGAAATGCGTGAAAAACTCACTGGACGCAACAAAGGGGTAATGCGATTGTTACGGTGTTTCCTCAAAAAAAGCTCAAGAAGCGAGCCGCGCATTGGAACCCTAAAATGCTCCTCTATAAGATAATCACGATACATTATCTTTCCTCCTGGTAGCAATTCCACTTCCAGAGGAATGCGTTTCTCCACAAAAGAGCGCTCAAAATCATGAATTACTCCCCATTGATCAGTCAAGATTTGTTCAATAGTCTGTGGAGATTGTGTTGTGTTTTCGATAACAAAATCCTTTTCTCCCGCCAAAAACACAACATGTGATTGGGGAAAATAATCCGGATGCGACAAAATATTCTCCTGATAGGAGGAAAAATAATACATAAACCCCAGCACTCCAACGGAATATTCCCCTTCAAGTACGGAATACAATGTCTCAAAATGACGGACGCGATCTTTGTGGTCGTATAAACTGAGCGTTTTTGGATTGTATTGGCTTTTCTCTAAAAGCCATGTAAGTGTTAAAAATTTTTTATTTTCTGGCGCGATTTGCATCGTCCATGCATTCCCAAACGGAAAAAATCCGAATCGAGCCCCAAAAATACGATTCACAAATCGAGCACATTCGCTGGTGTTAAGTCCAACCGCTTTTGAGGCTTTTTCAAAAAAGCCGGCATACTCCTGACTTTCGAGAGAAACCTGTTTTGGGATGGTCATTTCCGCCCTAACGATGGGCACAAGAAGCATGATGAGAAAACACAAAGGGAAGAAAAAAAATCGTGCCATCTCCTTATTATACCACGTTTTTCACAAAAAAGCAAGAATGCCTATCCCTCTAAAATAACGATTAAACGAAGGAAGAAAAATCCCGTAAAAAGTGTTTGACACTGGGGGGAATTTTGCTACCATCCGCCAGCTCTTGGTCTTCCGACCCCTTATTTCTTAAGTGGAAACTCGAAGAACAAGGCTCCCCGGTTTCAATTGGGGCCCCCAAATTTGTGGGGGGGCACGACACAGAAAGCAAAGTTCGTGCTGACAAAAAAGCTCTTTTCCATTTCGAACGCATGTTGGGTGCCAATTCCGGCACTCAATAAATTATTTCAAAACTATTCCTAGTTTGAAACGGCAAGGAAACTTGCCACATTTTTAAGCAGGATATCAAAATCTTTTTTACAGAGAGTTTGACCCGCCTCAGGCGGGTGAACGTTGGTTCGCCAACGTTCCTTCTTCTTATTTTTTTAATAAGAAACAAATTTTCTTTTTTATAGAGAGTTTGATCCTAGCTCAGGATGAACGTTGGCGGTGCGTCTAATACATGCAAGTCGAGCGTGAAGTTTGGATTTATTCAGACGGAAAGCGGCGGACGAGCGAGTAACACGTAAGAATCTGCCCCGTACTCAGGGATAACCGGCCGAAAGGTCGGCTAATACCGGATATTCCCGCAAGGGGAAAACTACGGTGGTACGGGAGGAGCTTGCGGCCTATCAGCTTGTTGGTGAGGTAAAGGCTTACCAAGGCTATGACGGGTACCTGGTGTGAGAGCATGACCAGGCGCGATGGGACTGAGACACGGCCCATACTCCTACGGGAGGCAGCAGTAGAGAATCTTCCGCAATGGGCGAAAGCCTGACGGAGCGACACCGCGTGAAGGATGAAGGCCCTCGGGTTGTAAACTTCTTTTCTGAGGGACGAAAATTTGACGGTACCTCAGGAATAAGCCCCGGCTAATTACGTGCCAGCAGCCGCGGTAATACGTAAGGGGCAAACGTTATCCGGAATTATTGGGCGTAAAGCGTCCGTAGGTGGCGTAGCAAGTCTATCATTAAATACCAGTGCTTAACATTGGTGCTGTGATGGAAACTGTTACTGCTAGAGGATGAGAGAGGCATATGGAATTGTGCAAGTAGGGGTAAAATCCGTAGATATGCACAGGAACACCAAAAGCGAAGGCAGTATGCTGGCTCATTCCTGACACTCAGGGACGAAAGCGTGGGGAGCGAAACGGATTAGATACCCGTGTAGTCCACGCCGTAAACGATGCGTGCTCGGTATAGGTTCCCTCGACCTGGGATCTGTGCCTAAGGTAACCCGTTAAGCACGCCGCCTGTGTAGTACGGCCGCAAGGCTAAAACACAAAGGAATAGACGGGGACCCACACAAGCGGTGGATCGCGTGGTTTAATTCGTTAATAAGCGAGTAACCTTACCCAGGCTTGACATCTCTATCGTACTCTGCAGAAATGCGGAGGTCAGTTCGGCTGGATAGATGACAGGCGCTGCATGGTTGTCGTCAGCTCGTGCCTTGAGGTGTTCGGTTAAGTCCGTGAACGAGCGCAACCCTCATCATATGTTGTACTTTCATATGAGACTGCCGGCTCAAAGTCGGAGGAAGGTGAGGATGACGTCAAATCAGCATGGCCCTTATGCCTGGGGCTACACACACGATACAATGGCGAAATACAAACCGAAGCAAAGCAGTAATGTGGAGCAAATCGGATAAAATTCGTCTCAGTTCGGATTGAGGTCTGCAACTCGACCTCATGAAGCCGGAATCGCTAGTAACCGTATATCAGTCATGGTACGGTGAATATGTTCCTGGGTCTTGTACTCACCGCCCGTCAAGGCATGGAAGCTGGGGGAGCCCGAAGTCTGCAAATCAATTGTGGCCTAAGGCTAAACCAGTAACTGGGCTTAAGTCGTAACAAGGTATCCGTACGGGAATGTGCGGATGGATCACCGCCTTATCCAAGGCGAAGCGAAATATTCGTATTTCGCGGTCGCATGCGTTCGAAGTGCAAGAGAGCTTCCTAGAAAAAGAGTGTCACAGACACTCTTTTTTTTGTGAAGCGAACGCCGCACTTACGTAGTATAGCTATTTCTGCATAAAATGACATAAAAATTCCACACCCCTTGTCATTGCGCCTGCCCTGGTCGGGCTAGGCCAGGGAGCGATCCCGCGTACGTGGGAGAGCGTGGCAATCTCATTATCCTGCAAGAGATTGCTTC
>JAIPGU010000017.1 GCA_021735575.1 Candidatus Altimarinota bacterium
TCCCTCCTTACAGTCCCGATCTCAATCCCATAGAACACAAATGGGCACAAGCCAAAGCTCTTCGTCGTCAACTTCATTGCGACCCTTTCCAACTTTTTTCTCTTTTTTCTTATGCAAAATTATTTTGAATTAGCTATACTACTTTTTTTCTTTAGAAAAAAAGTTTCGATACCGACTTATGCTCAATAACATTCTTCATCACTTCCGCGAAGAATGGGGCGACCGAAATCACTTTGAATTTTTTGGATGGTTTTTCGATCGGGAGCGAATCAGTGAAGACGGCTTCGACGACGCTGGATTTATCAAGATTTTTCCGCGCGTCTCCCGAGAGAATTGCGTGAGTCGCACAGAGATGAATATTTTTATTGGCGCCGGATTTAATCAATGCTTCGGCGGCTCCAATGACCGATCCTCCGGTATCGACCATATCGTCAAAAATAATCGGCGTTCGTCCTTTAACATCTCCAATCACGTGCGTGACTTCTGATTTATTATGTTCAGGTCGTTGTTTGTGCAAAATCGCAAATGGAACACCTAACTCATCCGCAAATTTTTTGGCATCTTTGGCGCCTCCCGCATCTGGGGAAACGATCACCGGACGAGTAAGTTTTTTCTTTTTGAAGTATTCCACAAACTTCCGACGTGGATTGAGATTGTCCACTGGTACATCGAAAAATCCTTGTGTCTGGTCGGAATGCAGATGCATCGTTACCACGTGATCAGCACCGGCGGTCACCAGCAAGTCAGCAAAAAGTTTCGCGGAAATTCCTTCTCGCGGTCCGTGAATTTTATCCTGTCTGGAATACGCAAAGTACGGCAAAATTACGTGCACTGATTTTGCAAAACTTCTCTTCGCCGCATCAATCATGAGGAAAAGTTCTACCAAATCATCGTTCATACGTTCTGTTCGACACGTCTGAATTAAAAATACTTCCTGTCCCCGAAACGTTTCTTCATATTTCACATATTTTTCTCCGCAGGAAAAATGTTTGATCGTCATCTTTCCGAGCTTTGTATGAAGGCTTTTTACGACAGCGGCTGCAAATTCTGGATGGGAAGAGCCCGCAAAGATTTTGTATTCTTTTTTCATCGTCTCGATTGTGTGACAGAGAAGGCAAAAAGTCAAAAAGTTGAAAAGATAGAAAATCTACAAAAACACGACAATGGCACATCATTACTGGAAGCCAAGCTCAAAACGCTATTCTCTTTTTCGTTCTAAACTTGTACACTGCCCTTTGTATGAAATCGATTCTCTCGATTATTACGGTAAGTTACGGGCAGGCACAGCAAGTGCGGGCACTGCTTCAGTCACTTAAAAAATTCCCCCCGTCAGTTGCCTGGGAATTATTAGTGGTTGATAACCATTCCCCAAAACCCCAACAATATGACTTTTTGAAGTCTGAAAAAAATACGCACTTGATCGAACTGCACCACAATATTGGGTTTGGGAAAGGAAATGAAGAAGCCGTGCGATTTGCACAAGGAAATATTCTTGCTTTCATAAATCCTGACGTCGAAGTACAAAAAAATTGTTTGGATGAACTCCTTACTGCCCTCAAAAAAGAAAAAAATATCGGCATAACGGCGCCAGTACTCTGCACAAAAGATGGACGTCCGTTGGAAAATACATGGGATTTTCCGACGTTCTGGGGACTCCTTCGTCGAAGATTATGGAAATCCCCTGAGATTCAGAAACACAATCAGGAGAACATAAAAGATGTTGATTGGGCGCAAGGAAGTTTTTTGGTCATGCAAAAAGATTTCTTTTGCGCATTAGGATTTGATCACCGATTTTTTCTTTTCTTCGAAGACACGGATCTTTGCCGACGAACGTGGAGAAAAAAGAAAAAAGTTGTCCAAGTTCCTACTGCCCGTGCTTATCATACCGAGCACCGACTAAGCGGAGGACATATTCTTACAGCACTTTTCAAACGAACGTTTTGGATTCATTTAGGTTCTGCGTGTAAGTATTTTTGGAAATACCGAAACAATGACAAATGACGAATTACGAATTTACTCCATAAAATCCCGCGAGGCGGGAGTCCTTCACAGCGGACCATTTCACAGGGGTAAATCCCCCTCAGTCCCCCTTTTACAAAGGGGGAAGAACCTCTCCCCTCCCTCTTTTGAAAAGAGGGAGATGGAGGGAGATTTTTCTAAGTTCTAAGTTCTATTCTCTAAGCATGCGCATCGCTGACACGCACACTCATCTCCATTTTTCCGGCTTTGATCCAGATCGGGAACAAGTAATCGCCCGCTGCCGAGAAGCGGGAGTCGCACTGCAAGTGCAAATCGGATGCGATGAACTCTCTTCTCTCGCCGCGCTCCGTCTCGCTGAATCACAAGACGATATGTACTGTGCTGTCGGACTTCATCCGTGTGACGTGTTGGATTGTTTTGACGAAGGGAAACTCTTCCGATGCCGCGGATTCGAAAACTATCATCTTCAAGCAAAGAACTTCGATGAGCTTTTTGCACTATTTGAGAAACTTATAACAGAACATCAAGAAAAAATTGTGGGAGTAGGCGAAACAGGATTTGATCTCTACCACAATAATTCCGAGGAAATTTTCAAAACGCAAACCGATGTTTTCCTTCGGCATCTGTCACTCGCCAAAGCGCACAACCGTCCCCTTGTCATCCACGGACGCAATGCGCAAAAAGAAACACAAGAATTTTTCACACGTCATATTCGCCCAGGAGACATACAAGGCGTCATCCATTGTTTCTCGGAAGATGAGGCATATGGAAAATTTTTTACGGAGACATACGGATTTTTTCTGGGCATTGGCGGCGTGCTTACCTATCCGAATGCGGAGAAATTACGGGAAGCGGTCACTCGCATCCCGATTGAATTCCTCGTTACTGAAACCGATAGTCCTTTTCTCGTTCCCCAAGGCAAAAAAAAGGAAACAAAGAGGAATGAATCAACATTCCTACCAGAAGTCGTAACACTTATCGCCGAACTGAAAAATATACCAGTGGAAGAATGCGCTGAAGTATTATTTCAAAACGCGCAAAGACTGTTCTGCATAGAGACGTAGCAATGCTACGTCCCTACAAATTTATTTGTTCTGTTATGTATCTTTTTTTCTGTAACTCCCACCAGACACATTTTTCGCCGTACGACGAAGAGGAACTTGCGAAGACAACGCCATAATAGCATTTCTCAGGACTTTTGTCCTGTAACCCCTGCCGGACACATAGGATGTGTAAACCAAAGAGCGGCAACCGCCAATGTGGCGAAGAGTTGAAATACCATTCCCATGACATCCCCAGAAGGAACATGCACGGAAAGCAGTGCCGTCAGAGAAATAATAAAAATTCCAAGCACGGATACCTTGTACACAATACGAGGAATAAGTTTTCCCAGTAAAATGGCAAGACCTCCCACTACTTCAAAAATAACCACAAGCCACGCCATGACAACAAGCATGATTCCTGTCCAACCAAAAAGTAAGTTCAGCATTCCCATAAAAAGGTCCGGATCAAGAAATTTCATAATTCCCGGAATAATAAACAGCAGTGCTACTCCCATTCGCACCAAAAAAAGCGCCAGAGCTGGCTTGTGACAACAGCAGACAGACGTATTTGTTTTTCCCATTTTTGTTTTTATTAAAGAATAAGATTGGACTTGATTCTAAAAAAATTCGTGAAAAAAGTAAAACGAGAAAAGAAAAGTGAAATCTTTTTTATCCCTTTGGGGAATGATTTGTTCCTTCTGTTTTTTCGCGTTCTTTAAGAATAATTTCTAATACTTCTTCATTCGAATCGACGCAGTGAATATTTTGGAGATCTTCAGGGCTGAGGAGTTTTTTTTGGAGAGGATATTTCTGCACCCATGCAAATAATTCCTGCCACATTTCTCCATAAAGAATAATGGGAATCGGTTCAATATGATGCACCTGCGTCAACTGCCAAGTATAAAAAAGTTCCAAACAGGTTCCAATTCCTCCCGGCATAACAACCACCACATTGGAAAGCATCATAAAATGATCTAAGCGATTCGAGAATCTTTGAAAATGCTGTTTTATATCCAAATGACGATTCCCTTTCGCTTCATTTGGTAGCTGAATAGTAAGCCCGATAGAACGACTTTTTGTATTATTACTCAGCCGTTCTCCCAAATTGGCCGCCTCCATAAGCCCTGGTCCTCCGCCGGTTACAATATCAATATTATTTTCCGCAATTTCTTTCGCGAGTTCGGTTACCTGATGGTAAATTCTATCTTCTTTGCCAATACGAGCAGAACCAAAAATAGCAACGCGAAAATGCTGGATGTATTTTTTTTCTTCTTCCGTGAAAGTACTGTTTAAAAATCCCATGTGTAGAATGTAACTTTATAGTATATGGTTTCTGAGAAAAGAAAAAAAATTTTCCGATTTGCGATTTTTAAATTATTTGGTATACGTCTTCTGTTTTTCATGGGGTTGTAGCTCAGATGGCTAGAGCATCTCAATGGCATTGAGAGGGTCAGGGGTTCGAGTCCCCTCAACTCCACCAGTGCGAAAAGCGAGTGGATATGAAATATTCAGTCGCTTTTTACTATGCGGAGCATAGCAGGGGACGAGAACCCAGGGTTCGCCTTCCGTCCATCGAGTGACTCCGACAAAGGAGGAGTCAATGAGATGTGACGGAGGTTTTCTGACCTCGGAGTCCCGACTTGTCGGGACGAGAATGTAAAGAAGTCCCCTCAACTCCACCACGTCGCAGTCAACTCAGTGTAGCACTAGCAATAGAAATACCTTGTCATCCTGAGCCGAAGGCGAAGGATCTCCGCCACGGCGGACAGGTTCGAAATAAGAATCTATCAAACGAAGATTCTTCGCTCCCGCTGTAGCGGGAACTCAGAAAGACGATACTTTTTCCCCAAAATTCGGGATTCCTCACCTAACGCTTTGCTACCCATTTGCGTCGCTCGCCTACTTACAAGCTTCTCTTGTAGTAGCTCGCCATCCTCAATGGACTGCGGGACTCTTTGAGGATCCCCATAGTTTTTTGGCTTGTGATCTTGTCAACTCGTTGACTTGTCGACTATTTGAATTGATAATTGCCCCGATGATTGGACGTCTTGTCGGCATCGTTGAAAACGTAGATGCAAAAGAAATACTCCTCTGCACCACCGGTGGTGTCGGATATACGGTGCATCCGGCTGGTTCACTTCTCTCTCGATGCAAAAAAGGTGCATCACTTTCAGCGGAAATACTGACCATTGTGCGAGAAAATGAAATTTCGCTCTACGGATTCGGAGATCAAGATGAAAAAAAACTTTTTGAAAAACTTATCTCAGTGTCGGGAATTGGTCCTCGAACCGCTCTCCAGATGGTGTCTATTCCCCCAAGTCAATTTATGAAAGCTATTGAAGAAGGAGATATTTCATTTCTCACTCGTATTCCGGGACTCGGGAAAAAAACCGCTGAGCGACTGGTAATAGAGTTACGTGGAAAGCTTGATCTCACGCAAAGCGAAGTCACTCCACACAGCCCGGCGCTGGAAGAAGCGTTTGATGCTCTTCAAAATCTCGGATACGACCGACATACTATTGGGAAACGTCTTGAAAAAGCTGATCCCAACACGAGCGCAGAAGATTTGGTAAAATTTTTCTTGCGGTCAAATGCGTAAAACGCCTCACGGCGAATTTTTAATTCCAAATTTTAAATTTTAAAATAATATTTCAATGTTCTAATTTTAAAACATTAAAAATTAAGAAATTATTTAAAAATTACAAAATTATAAAATTCTTTACTGCTCCCGACCGACTTTTGGCACGATTGATCATCTCCCTCGTCAAACTCTACCAACGCACCATCTCTCCCGACCACTCATCATTGGGAAAAGGAAATTCACTTCGGTGCTGTAAATTTTATCCGAGTTGTTCAGAATATGCCGTACAAACACTTCGAAAACAGGGCTTTGTCTCGGGAATCCCAAAAATCATATGGCGTATTTTCCGATGCCATCCATGGAGTAAAGGAGGCGTGGACACTCCTTAAGGAAACGCTAAAAAGTCCGTTTCCCATTGTTCTCATGCGCACATGCTTTCCCTCTCTAAATCAGAAAAACTCCGTCTCACTCTCTTCATTATTTTTATCGGTTTTTTTCTAGGAAATATCGTTGCTCCTTGGACACAAACCTTGTTATTGATGGGGGGAATATGCGTCACCGCATCTGTCGTGTGGAGGAGATTTTTTCTTTTTCTTCCCGCCGTACTCCTTTTTTCCATGAGTTATACCGGTTGGAGACTAGATCATCAGTTTCTAAACGATGTGTTGCCCTCTTTTCACGGCGAAGAAGTAACATTGGAAGGTTTTGTTTCCGGTTTCCCAGATAGAAGAGAGGAAAAAACCCTGCTCCCCATAACCGTAGAAAAAATTATGGAAAAAGAGGGACGTGAAACACGGCTCGGTGTTGTACTGCTTCACGCTCCTTCGTCGTATGAACTCAATTATGGGGATCTTCTCAAAATAGATGGAAAACTTCTGCCTCCTAGAAATTTCGATACCTTCGATTACCGCGAATACTTGAAACGATTTCATATACAAACCATTCTCCAACACCCGTCCCGTATAGAAATTTTGGAAAAAAGAACACATGGAAACGCCCTCCTCCGAACAGCGGAAAAAACAAGAAATAAACTCGCATCAAATCTTGATTCTTCTCTCCCTCAACCACATTCCCGTATTGCCATGGGTATTTTATTAGGCATAAAAAATGAACTTCCCGAATGGACACAAAATGATTTTAAACGGTCGGGACTCCAGCATTTACTAGTCGTCAGCGGATTTAATGTGGCAGTTGTCATCCTCATTATTTCGATTCTTTTCAAAAGACTCGGGAGAAGAATCGTTTTTGTGGGGAATCTCTTCGCCATTCTTTTCTTCGTTGCCATGACCGGCGCGGAAGCACCCGTCATCCGCGCGGCTCTCATGGGGGGGATTACCGGATGGGCAGTGGCGTTGGGTCGATTTTCTGAAACACGAAATTTAGTTTTCCTATCCGCTGTACTTATCGGATTATGGAATCCTAGAATTGTATTATCCGATATTGGATTCTGGCTTTCGGCAACTGCAACACTGGGCATTGTTCTCGGCACACCATTGCTCGAAAAACGACTTTCTTTTCTTCCGGAAAAATTCGGATGTCGAACAATACTAGCGGTAACCATTGTCGCCCAAATCTCTGTTTTCCCAATCCTTTCTCTTACGTTCGGAACATTCCCCTACGCAGGATTTCTTTCTAATCTCCTTGCTGAACCACTTATCCCAATTGGTATGGGATTTTCCTTCCTAGCGTCTCTCACTGGACCGTTCTCTGAGATAATTGCAAAAATAGTAAGCATTCCTGCTTTTCTCGTTCTCGAAACACTTCTGCACATTGCGCAGATATTCGGGAAAATACCACCTCTGAAAGTAGCTCCCCTAATAGGATACCTCGGACTTGTCGGAATTTTTTCTTTTTTTCTGTGGGGAAGTTTTCGCCGACCAACCCCAATCAGTTGAATTTTTCAGAAAGAATCGGCACAATGAAACATGATGCCACCGAAAAAAACATTTTTTTTGGATCAAGGAGAAACGCTCGGCGGAGCAGAACGATTTTTGCTCGATTTTCTAAAAACTCTTTCTCCAACCGAAATTCGCCGAATTCAGCCGGTTATTGTGGGAGCGAAACACCAGAAATATCGCGACATGCTCCCCGACACAATAAAAAGTGTATACTGGGAGTATACATCTTTGCGAGGTAATTTTTTAGCGAAACCGTTTATCGTCCTGAAACTCATACGCGATGCCTGGCGGCTCAAAAAATTGGCAAAAGAACAAAATGCTGGCACATTCTTTTCCAATACTCCGCGAACACATTTTGTTGTTTTCCTAGCAAAAAAATTATTCTTTCTCCCCGGACGATGGATTGTTATGAACCACGATTTCACGGTCCCTCGATATTTGCTTCGAAGTATTGCGCATCGCGCAAATGTACTCATTGCCAATTCCATTCCTTGTCGGGAATACCTGCACTCAAGCATCCGAAAAGCAGACTGTAAAAAAATAAGCATCATAGAAAATGGAATTGATACTTTTCATCTCCCTCCTCCCTCTCCTCCACGAAAAATAGAACGAATCCTTATGCTTGGACGCATTGACCCGAGGAAAGGACAGATATTTGCGGTGGAAGCGGCTGATCTCCTGCAAGAACGAAACCCTGATTTGCAATTTTTTATCGTGGGAGACTCATTCGAAGAAGACGTCAGAACTGTCTACTATAAAAATAAAATCCATCAGTTTGTTCGAGAACGAAATTTGGAAAATGTTTATTTCGTGGGAGAAGCAAATGATCCTTTTGAAGTCATCGCAGAAGCAGATTGTATTCTTGTGCTTCCTACTGAGCCGGAAACTTTCGGACGCATCGTTATAGAAGCATTGGCACTCGGGAAACTCGTACTTGCTTTCGATGAAACCGGACCACGAGAAATTTTGAAAAGCTTTGAACGATTTCTTGGGAAAAAAGTGTCTGGATCGCTCCTTTTTGAATCACAAAATCCCATGACACTCGCAGAAACCATCGGGTATTTCTCGGATCATCCAGAAGAAATTGGCACATTTACCAAACGTGGACGAGAATTCGTTGAAAAAAATTTCTCACTCGCAGAAACCAAGAAGCGACTTTATAATCTGCTACTCGAAAAACACTAAAAAATCGCACCCTTGTCATCAAAAGAAAGAGAAAACAAAAAATATCTTGTATCGCCCCCCCCGCCCAGCATCGTCATCCCCGCCACGCCATAGGCGGGTAAACTCCGGCGGGGATCAAGCCTGCCCTGTCGGTCTAGGCCAGGGTTCGGACAGAAGAGAGGAAAAGGAAATTTAATTGACCCTGGCCTGCTCGACCAGGGCAGGCTGGATTCCGGATCAAGTGAACGCTACGCTATCCGTCTGCGTCGTCCGCCGCGGCGGGCAAGCTCAACACAGTTCGCTATCCTCGACGATCGGAATGACAGAAAAAAAGGAATAAACAGATATCCCCTTCTAGGGGCTTTCTTGATACTACCGACTAAGCTGGTAGTTTTGTCATTCTGAGCTTTGCGAAGAATCTTCTAAATGAATATTTATACCAAAGGGATTATAACGAAGATTCTTCGTGCTTCGCACTCAGAAAGACAGCGAGAAGGGAGCATTCTCCATTCTCCATTCTCCATTCTCCATTCTCCATTCTCCATTCTCCATTCTCCATTCTCCATTCTCCATTCTCCATTCTCCATTCTCCATTCTCCATTCACCCCTCCTCCCCCGGAAATGTCTCCCAGCGGAGACGAGGGAAACCATTGCTCTCACTTTGTGATTTTATATCGGCTAAAAAGGCCTCTGTATTGCGAATATGCTGTTCCAACAGTTCCGGATGACGCGGTTGGCTGTGATCCACCACTTCTTCCATATTATTCAAAGCATGATTCACTGCGTCTTCCGCCACCCGTCGTCTCTGAACTTCCACATATCCCTGCCCAATACCATCTAAACTTTTAGCAGGTATTTTTTCGAAAGAGTTCCCTTTTGGTTTTAAGTTCTCTAACGCACGATGCGTTTCCGCTTCTACGTTTTTAGAACGCTTCAGAAAGTCGTCCATATTTTCTTCCGCCCGCTTCCAATTTGAATCTTCAAGAGACATGAGAGATGAGATTTATTTCTACCAATCTCTTCATTGTACCAAAATATTTGACAAAAATCAAGGGAATCACTACGCTTCGCCCACTGCGGGCGCGTGCTCGTGTTTTTTTATTTTTCGATATGACAAAAAAAATCACTGTTCGTGGAGCTCGGATGCACAATCTCAAAAATATTGATGTAGAAATTCCACGTGAAAAACTGACCGTCATCACCGGCGTATCGGGATCAGGAAAATCATCTTTGGCATTTGATACGATTTACGCGGAAGGACAACGACGCTATGTAGAAAGTCTTTCGACGTATGCACGCCAATTTTTACAATTACAAGAAAAGGCGGAAGTGGATTCCATTGATGGGCTTTCTCCCGCTATTTCCATTGATCAAAAAACCGCACCGAGAAATCCCAGATCTACCGTTGGAACCGTAACAGAAATGTATGATTATTTACGACTTCTTTTTGCGAAAATCGGTAATCCAATTAATCCGGAAAACGGACGCCCATTAAAAAAACAAACTCCGGGGCAAATTTTGGACGCGCTGAATGAATGGAATGCGGAAGAAAAATTTATGATACTGGCTCCCATTGTACGAGGGAAAAAGGGGGAACACCGAAATGTGCTTCAAAAAATACAGAAATCTGGATTCGTTCGTTTGCGGGTAGACGGGCATTTAGCGACCATCAATGAAGATATCGAACTTGATCCACAAAAAAAACACGACATAGAAATTGTGGTAGACCGGTTGGTGAAAGCTGACTATGCAAAAAAGTTTATAGAACTCCAATCAGGAGATTCTATTGAGGAAAAAAACGACGAGCGCCTTCGAGTACTTGATTCTATCGAAACAGCGCTACGATTTGGGGACGGAATTATTATTGCCCACCGTATAAGTGACAAAAAAGACTTCCTTTTTTCCGAACATCTATCAGATCCAGAAACCGGATTTTCCTTTCCGCCTGTTGAACCACGCATGTTTTCTTTCAACTCTCCTCATGGAGCATGTCAATCATGCCACGGACTTGGGTACCGCTTGGAAGTCAATCAGGAAACATCACTCAATCCAAATCTTTCCATTCGTGAAGGAGGAATTTTACCTTGGGCATCTCTCGGAACAAACGCACAAACATGGTATTTCTCACTGTTGGAAGCTATCGGAGAAAAACATGGATTTTCAATAGATGAACCAATCAAAAAAATAAAATCGGATGTGCTGGAACGCATATTTACCGGATTCGGAGAAGAGAAATTCACGGTTCGTCTCCACGGAGCGTTTCACAATAGAACCACAGAGGCAAAATTTGAAGGAGTTATTATCCAAACGGAGAAACGGTACAACGAATCGGATTCTGATTTTGTACGAAAAAAACTCAATGAATTCATGAGCGAACAATCATGTATCGAATGTGACGGAACACGACTCAACACGTATGGTCGGAATGTTTTTATTGCTGGGAAAAACATTTCTGAAGTCACCAGGATGTCTGTCCCTGAAGTACGCGAATGGATCTCAGGACTCAAAACGACAAAAGAAACAGAAAATATCATCCATCCTATCCAAAAAGAATTACTGGATCGACTCGGTTTTTTGGAAAATGTGGGACTCGGATATTTAAACCTTTCTCGTGCCGCAAATACGCTTTCGGGGGGAGAGGCTCAACGCATACGACTTGCTACCCAAATAGGATCACAACTCCAAGGCGTACTCTATGTTCTAGACGAACCATCAATCGGACTCCATCAGCGCGATAACGGGAAACTCATTGAAACACTCAAACATCTCCGCGATATTGGCAATACCGTGATCGTCGTGGAACATGACGAAGATACTATGAAAGCTGCTGATCATGTTATTGAAATCGGTCCGCGTGCCGGACGACACGGAGGAGAGTTGGTGTATTCAGGACCGCTCTCGAACATGGAAAAAATACATTCCGAGACATCTGATTTTCTTTTTGGTCGTCAGAGCATCGTTATTCCTAGTGTCCGAAGACGACCGATTGGACAACTGACCATAAAAGGAGCTCGAGAAAACAATCTTCAACGCTTGGATGTCGATATCCCCATCGGGGTTTTGGTGGGAGTAACAGGGGTTTCGGGAAGTGGAAAATCGTCTCTCATCAATCGTATTCTTGTTCCGACTCTGGCACGAGAACTTAATAATGCCAAAAAACCATCTGGAGCGCATGATGAAATAATTGGTGTGGACCAACTCGATAAACTCATTTCCATCGACCAATCACCGATTGGACGCACCCCCAGATCAAATCCGGCTACCTATACAAGTGTTTTTACCGATATCAGAGATGTCTTTGCGTCTGTTCCAGAAGCGCGAGTGCGGGGATACAATGCCGGACGGTTCAGTTTCAATGTCAAAGGAGGAAGATGCGAAGCATGCTCGGGAGATGGAATCAAAAAAATAGAAATGCACTTTTTGCCGGATGTATATGTTCCGTGTGAGGTGTGTAATGGTGCTCGATACAATGAAGAGACATTAGAAATAACATACCGCGGAAAGAATATATCCGAAGTTCTCAACATGACCGTAGAAGAAGCGGTAAAATTCTTTCAAAATTTCCCACAGATAGAACAGAAACTCGCCGCCATTGAAGAAGTGGGGCTCGGATATATCCACCTCGGACAAAGCGCCACAACTCTTTCTGGTGGAGAAGCTCAACGCGTAAAACTCGCCACCGAGCTTATGAAAAAAGCCACTGGGCAAACCATTTACGTACTAGATGAACCGACAACAGGTCTGCATTTTTCAGATGTAAAAAAACTTCTTGCGGTACTTCAAAAACTCGTTGACAAGGGGAATTCCGTTGTAATTATTGAGCACAATTTGGACGTTATTAAATCGTGTGATCACTTAATAGATCTTGGTCCCGAGGGAGGGTACAAAGGAGGAAAAATCATTGCTACCGGAACTCCGGAAGAAGTCGCCCAAAACAAAAAAAGTTTCACCGGACAATTTTTGAAAAAAATGCTGGAAGAATAATTTGTATACTGGGAGTATACAAATTCGTATTAGAGCGAAACAACTCCAAAATGATACAGTCTTTGTCATTCCGACCGAAGCGGAGGAATCCCTTAAAAAATGAAAGAGATCTCTCCACTCGCCCCGCCTTGGCGGGACTCGGTCGAGATGACAATACCGAAGGAATATTCTTTCATTTGTGTAATTTTATAATTGTTCGGCTATAGAATGCAAAAAAGTCAATACCTTTGATATTTAATATTTTCTATACGTAATACGTGATACGAAATACGTACTACTTTTACATAAGTACCCACATCACCCCGCCTGCAATAAGCGGCACGGAAATATTGTCATCAATATAGAGCCGTCCTAATCTCCACGGAACGGTTTCCGCCATAATGGCGAAAGAAGACCCCAAAAATGCTGGTGCTATCGGCACAAAAAACTGCGCCGCAAAGGTCCCAATCGCAACTCCTATGGCGACACCGAGGCAATTTTTTCGCGGATTCCAAGGGAAGTGAAATCGTCCCGGAATACGACTCGAAAAAAGTCGATTTAATGAATCTCCTACCGATAAAATCAAGATAGATGCATATGCAATACGGATATTTCCTCCCTGAAAGAGAAAAAAAGTAAGGAATACTCCCAACAAAAAATAAAAAGCGCCTCTTCCCGGAAAATTTTTGTCGCGCGGACGATCAAATAGTTGCAACACCCAATGAATAAAAGGCAATTTCCGGTGCTGAGAAATATAAGAAATCAGCAATCCCACTCCCAATAAAACCGCAATCCAGCGCAATCGTAAAAACCCCGCCCAATGCGCAAACACCACGAGAAATCCAGCGACAAAATGGAAACTCTGTCGACGAAATTCCAGTTCCTGCCAGAGCAAATTCAACACTTTTTTGGTTTCCGGATGCGAGAAATATGACCCAATGATCCCTCCCAAAAATATACCTCCAGCAATATCGGAGGGATAATGGACATTTTCATACACACGCGCAACACCGATAAGTAAGGCAAAAAGCAACCATGCAATTCCGATACGCTTTGAAATCCGGTAAAACGGAATAAAGAGTGCAAACGAAATTGCCGCATGCGCCGAAGGGAAACTTAATGTGCTTTCCTGCACGAGAGGGATGACATCCATCGCCGCAAATGGACGTGGAATATCGAAGAGAGATTTGAGTGTAAACGCTAAAATCCCCGTCACCACCATCGCAAAAAGCGCCGGCAAAAGTTTAGTTTTATTATCAGGATTGGTCCACGCACGATACCCTGTCACAACACCAAAAAGAATCAACACCCACCAAATAAGTTTTTCGGTGAGAAAAATAATATAGTGATCGAGTTCGGGATGACGCACATAATTCTCGATAAACGTGAAGATTTGATGATCAAGCAAGCGTCCAAGGGCATAGAGAAATAAACCAAATCCCACCCAAAACCAAAGTTCCCGCTTTAAAGCAGTAAAATTGATTTTCGAAAGCTTTTCCGGCACAATTTTCACGGAGGTTATCTTACAGAAAAAATGAGTGCAAAAGCAACGGAAAGCGTTCTCTCTCAGGGAGTGGCGCAAGTGCTACCTAATAGCGCATCACTCGCGAAGCTTATGAGTCGGAAAAAAATCCGTTTGTATTTGGGAATCGACCCGACAGGTTCGCTTTTAACGTTAGGACACGGAGTCGTGTTGCGAAAATTGCAACAATTTGCCGAACTCGGACACGAAGTGACGCTTTTGGTAGGAAATGGAACAGTCCGCATCGGAGATCCAACAGGACGAGACTCAACGCGTCCCGTATTGACCGATGAAATCATCAAAGAGAACTTTAAAAACTGGAAACAACAAGCCTCACGGATTTTGGATTTCAAAAAAATAAAGGTGCAATACAACGGAGACTGGCTCGACAAACTCAAGTTTGAAGACCTCGTTCACCTCATGGGAAAAGTCACCGTACAGCAGTTGTTGGAACGAGACATGTTTCAGAAACGCATCAAAGAAGGAAAACCAATCTTTGGACATGAAATCATCTACCCATTGCTCCAAGGATACGATTCTGTCGCCATGAACGTGGATCTGGAAATCGGGGGAAACGATCAAACATTTAATATGCTCATGGGACGCACCCTTCAAAAAGTATACAACGATCGGGAGAAATGGGTGCTCACTACACCGATTATCAATGGAACAGACGGACGAAAAATGAGTCAATCCTACAATAATTTTATTTCGATTTCCGACGAGCCAAATGAAATGTTCGGAAAACTTATGTCAGTAGCTGATGATGTTATGTTGGAATACTACGAAATTTTCACTAACGAAGACGTAACGGAAGCAAAAAAATTCATCAAAACAGACCCCCGCAATGCCAAAGTCCGACTCGCAAAACTCATTGTTACATGGCTGCACGACACCGATGCCGCCGACCGCGCAGAACAGGATTTCGTCACGAAATTTGTGAAAAAAGAAACACCCGAGGAGATGCCGGAATTTGAAGTTCCTCATGACTCAAATGCTTTATATGCGGTAATTTTTGAAGATCTAAAGCTTGTTTCTTCAGGCGGAGAAGCACGTCGTGTTATTGAACAAGGGGGAGTATCTATTGATGGGAAAGTCATAAAAGACCACTATTTCGGAGTGAAGTTTTCGGAAACTCCTATTGTCATAAAAGTCGGAAAGCGAAAATTCGCGAAAGTTCGACGAAAAAAATAACTTTTTTATCATCCTCCAACCCCTCTTCTTTTGTCATCCTGAGGAATCCGCCGCGGCGGATGGTCGAAGGATCTTCGTTATAATGAAGATTCTTCGCGTTCGCTCAGAAAGACATTTAAAATGTATACTGGGAGTATACACTTAGGGTGTTTCTTATTTGAAATTTGTCTCACCTCCCCACCTTCTCGGCAATGATTTTTTCCGTATCTTCTATCATTCGATCAATCTCCTCATCCACCGAAATCACCGTCGCATCGTAGAGATGTTCGAGAGACAGTTCTTTTTTCATAGATTCCACACGCCGCTCAATTTCCTCATCGGAAATTGTCCCATCCCGCTCGCGAATACGTCGCACCAATGTCTCTATATCTTCGGCAGGTTTGATAAAAATAGAAAAATAATAGTCTCTCGATAATCGTTCCCGCGCCTGCTCAAACCCCTGCACATCAAATTCTCGCACGACAATCTTTCCCTGTTCTACTCCATCAATGAGCGGTGCTTTGAGTGTTCCATAGAGATTTCCGTGATGCACTTCCGCGTATTCCAAAAAGGCTCCCTCTTCAATTCTCTTCTCAAATTCTTCACGCGAAATATAAAAATAGGTCTCTCCCTCTTTTTCCCCCGGACGCGGGTCACGCGTCGTGCAACTGGGCGGAAAAATCCACTCCGGATGACGATCACGAAGCGCACTGATCACCGTCCCTTTCCCCACCCCCGACGGTCCAGAAATAAAAATAATTTTCCCTAGCATCAGAGAAAGTGTACACAAAAAACCCCTTGCGAAAAACTGTTTCAGAAATTATACTCATTTGCTTTGAAATCTCCGATTTCGCAAATTTCGTATGACGTCGAGTGCGCTTCTTCGGAGCTGGAAAAACAAAGTTTTTCCATAATAATTTCTTCGAAATTATGAAAGCATTCTGGTATAGTGTGCCAGCAATGAAATTCTTGCTCCGTGATATAGAAATATTCGTACACTTGGGAGTCAGTGACGAAGAGCGTAAAAAATCTCAAAAAGTGCTTGTTTCTATCTCATTTGAGTACGACACGCGCAAAGCAGAACAATCGGACGACATTGCTGACACCGTGGATTATTTTGCTTTGGAACAATTCTTGCGCAATTTTCCAAGTAACAAAGAATTTCATTTGCTCGAAAAACTACACCGAGACCTGTTCGATGCCATCCAAAAACAATTCCCAGAAATCCAGAACGTACGACTCACTGTTCAGAAATTTCCATTTGAATCGGGAAGTATTGTAATGAAGAATTAATTCTATGGAATCTCGCAAAGCGAGAGTTCCAACAAAGTCGGAACTACTTTACAGGGGCAAGAATGAGGAATGTATACTCCCAGTATACACTTCTGTCGTTGAAAATTTCATTTCTCTTCTCTGTCATCCTGAGGAATCCCGCGTACGCGGG
>JAIPGU010000018.1 GCA_021735575.1 Candidatus Altimarinota bacterium
TTGTCATCTCGACTGGAGTTCGCCGTGGCGAACGGAATGGAGAGATCCCTTGTATTGTTTTTGGATGCAAGGGATTCCTCCGCTCCTTTCAGTCGGTCGGAATGACAAATACGTGTCATTTTATTTTTCTTTAGCTTTAATATTTGCAAGCGTCAGCGCTTATCCTTTGTCGGTTCCCCGCTCAGCGCTTAGAAACAGGATAAATTCGCCTATGACCCCGCATACGCGGAATGACTGGCAGGAAAATGGTAGGGACGTATCCCCACGAGGAATTTATTGTTTTTCTATTCCCATGCGCAATACGTAATACGAAACACCCTCCATCCTACGCCCCCGCTCCTCGCACTTCAAATTCAATCTGATCCTCTATAATCGGCACATTCTCCGACCAAAACGGAGCAATCCGAATATCAATTATCTGTTCTATTTCCGGAAAGTTTGTCAAAATTCCTCGTGCCTCATGCACGCTTTTTCCGGCAATCATTTTGCGCAAACTACTACGCCATTCCCGTGCAGAAATTGAATCGGATGCCATATCCAACGCTTCCACTCCATCCATGGAAACAGAAAGCTTTACCCATTTTTCTTCTTCCAAATTCTCATGCACCAAAATCCGATAGAGAGCGGAATTCTGATCCACGCCGATTAATTTTTTTCGTTGATCTTGCGTCAACTGCAGTTTTCCTCTCAAAAATTCCGTCACCTCCGTTTGGTCGAACACAATCCCCGACAATAATAATCGTGCTTGGACTTCAAAAGTCTGTGTTGCCTGTCCGATAAGATGCATCGGAAAGAGCGCTTCTTCCAAGGTCGTCACAAGCAACCTCGGATCATCCAAAAACACATATTTCTTGCCTTCTCTGTTTGAACGACTTCGAATTTCCTCCTGCAATCGATCCACCCCACGCGCGCGAAATCTATCCGTCAAAACTTCTCGCGCCACTGCAAAACTTTCTTCTTCCACGAAGTAATGCACCAATGTCGACCCCCCTACCAATGGACCTTTATTGGCACGCGCGTAGTACAGTTCTTGAAGCGCTCCTCGCAATGCCGGAAAAATAAATTCCGTTCCTGCTTCTATATTCCCTCTTTCTCCAATCGGTTCGTCCTCTTCGTCGTATTCATCCGCCACAATATCCACCACCAACTGCCCCGCGCCGTCCGCATTCCGCGGAGGGACAGTAACACTTTCGGTAAAACGAAATATCGCACCATTGGGTGCTTTTAGTCGGGAAGGAACCAAAAACTTCGGCTGGGATGTTTCGTTGTAGAGTGTCACTTTCCCACGAGCGTTCGTCAGATCGTATTTTCTTCCTGTTGCCGGAAAAACCTCTGTTCCGGCAATTTCAGTCTGAACAAAAATACCTTGCACCTGAGGAAGATGCATCTCTTTTTCCGGAACACGAGCTTCCGGAAACGTCACCAAAACATTCTGTGTAATTGGAAGTACTGATGTCTGAGGCTTAATAACAATAGTCGCATGGGGCGCAATCCAAGCCCACACGCCTCCCAGAATTATAATAACTGCCAAAAATGCGAAAAATATCGTTCCACGGAGAGAGCGCTCTTTTCCCTTTTTCCCTTCGATTTTGCGGAGAGAAAACGCCGGTTTCCCTTTGTCTTTTTTTGTTTGGGGAACAGACGGTTCTTCCGTTTCTTTGGAAGATACTTCTTCCTTTTTTTGAAGCACCTCATCGATGGTCTTTTCCTCCACGTCCTCCAATTCTTTTATAACCGTCGAATACGCCGTTAAATGTTGAGACGCGACCGCATCACGAATAAATTTTTTCGGACAAACAAATGCGAGTTCTTTCTTTGTTTCCGCGGCATGTGCTTTGAGTTTCTTCAAAAACGCCATGTCCGACAGAAGCGAAAAATTTCCGGGGCACACAAAAACTATCTTGTGCGCTTTCACTGTATCCAAAACAGCTACAATATCCTTTACCCGAGATTCAGAATCGAGTACGACACGCAGAATTTTCATCGATACTTAATGTACGTCGGGAGAAGAAAAGAGTCAAAGGAAGCATAATCATCTTTTCCCCCTGCCAGTCACCCCCTCAATCCACCTTACGAAGGGGGACAAAAATGCTTAGAAAATTATTTTATTGTAAATCGGCTCTCTTTGTTTGAGCTTTGGTTTTTGTTATTTGTAGTTATTTCAAAATAAAACGACACACATTGTCATTCCGACCGACCCCCGCTTTAGCGGAGGAAATGGAAGAATCCCTTGCCCCCCTAATAATACAAGGGATCTCTCCATTCCGTCGAGATGACAAGGGAAGGAGATACTTTTCTCTCTGTATCGTTTTGTATAGAAATATAGCTAATCAAGTTTTAAATTACACATCCCTCTGTCATCCTGAACCCACCACAGCGGGCAGGCTTATTTCAGGATCTCCAGTAGTAAGTTTTTTATAAGAGATGTCGAAACAAGTAAACGCTGCGCTATTCGTCTGCGTCACTCACATACTTATAAGTGAACTTACAGTAGTTCGCTATCCTCGACGCTCGGCATGACAAAAGAGGAATTTTTTGGCATTGTCATCTCGACCGAGTCCCGTCGAGGCGGGACGAGTGGAGAGATCCCTTTCGTTTTCTAAGGGATTCCTCCGTTACAGTCGGAATGACAAAGATTGTGTCATTTTAAAGTTGGCTCGTTCTATATCTACATTCCCAAGCTGGAACTTTGGAACGAGTGAAACCCCATCAGGCAGAAGCTACCGCTTTTGCCTGAATGGCGAGAACCCGAAGGGCTTCGCTTCGCAAGGCGCGAGGTTCATCAAACCCTGCCACAGACCTTGGGGAGGGTTCCCCTCCCCTTTGGAAACCCCTTTCAAAGGATCCCCGGGTTTACACCCGGGGCAATTTTAAGTAAACCTGCACAGGATTTTAGGTATTCTTAATTCTACATTCTCCCTTCTACATTCTTCATTCTATCTCCTTCCTCCTCTTCGACGAGAAGAGTACCGAGACCTTCCACCCCCTCCTCTTCTCCCAAACTGCGTCATCGAACGCGGAATTCCCTGCATAGGGTGAGGATGATTATTCTCCACGGGAATTTGTTTGGGAATCAGTCGATGAATATCTTTCAAAAACTCATATTCTTGCGCGTCACAAAAGGACAGCGCCGTCCCCGATGCCCCTGCTCTTCCTGTCCGTCCAATGCGATGCACATAAGTCTCAGGCTCATTCGGAATTTCAAAATTAATCACATGCGATAATTCATCAATGTCGATACCGCGCGCCGCGATATCAGTCGCCACAAGAACGCGAACTCGTTTCTCTTTGAAATTCTGGAGCGCCTTTTGGCGCGCGTTTTGGGATTTGTTTCCATGAATCGCTTCCGCCGGGACTCCCGACTGACACAAAAACCGAGCTACTTTATCCGCACCGTATTTCGTGCGCGCAAATACCAACGCCGAAGGAATATTGTGTTTCTCCAAAACATGAAGCAAGAGATCTTTTTTATTATCTCTATCCACATAATACAAATGCTGTATCACAGTCTCTGCGGTAGAAGCGGGAGGAGTGACCTCTATCCTCACAGGATTTCTTAAAATATTTTTGGAAAGTTCCACAATCGCCGGTGGCATGGTTGCGGAAAAGAAAAGTGTCTGACGATGAGTGGGAAGCTGGGCGATGATTTTTTTTACATCACGGATAAATCCCATATCAAGCATCCGATCCGCTTCATCGAGCGTAAAAATCTCAACCTCCTCCAAGTGCACAAATCGTTGCCCCATGAGGTCAAGAAGCCGTCCGGGAGTGGCAATCAGTATGTCCACCCCTTTTCTTAACGCGAGCGTTTGGCGGTTTTGATTTACCCCTCCAAAAATCACGGTGTGCGTGAGTCCTAGATGACGACCATAATCGTGAAAACTCTCTCCAATCTGAATCGCTAGTTCTCTCGTAGGAGTCAGTATCAACGCGCGAATTTTTTTCCGATGCGGGTCTCTCTGGTGCCCCGTGGAGAGAAGCTGGAGAATCGGAATTGCAAATGCGGCAGTTTTCCCGGTCCCTGTTTGCGCACATCCGATAATATCTTTTTTGTCCAAAAGAACAGGAATAGCCTGTTCTTGAATGGGTGTGGGAACGGTGTATCCTTGGTGCTTGAGCGCTTGTAGGATGGGCGTGATAAGATGCAAATCTTCAAATGTCTTGTTTTGTGTCATGGTCTCCCCTTTCTTTTTGTCTGAAGGGGCTGGAGTGTAGAGATTTGGAGGAAGAAGTAAACCGAATTCAAAAAATAATCAATCGTTCACGGACGAAAAAAACTCTCAAAAAACTCTTGACTTAATATTATTTTGGGAGTATAATAAAATATACAGTTTAGTTTTACTAAATTGTACAAAGTGTTCAGTTCTTTGCCAGCTTGTTTGTTTCCGTTCTCGGTCTGAAGATCGAAATGTTTTCAGATCCCTTGGGAGAAGGACTCTCCCCCTCAAAATCTTTTTAGAGGAAAACCAGTTTGCTTCCAAGATAGAAGACAACTGGCGGTACGGCGTCTTCCTTCGGGAATACGATCGGAAGTACCGACGAAGAAAAACTTCCCATCCGAGATTGCCTCGAAAGGATGTAAATCAATTCGCCCTGAATACGCAGTCAACGAAAGTAATTCCACTTTTCAGGAGCATCAATGGAAGTCCCACCTGGAATTCATGGACTTGTATTGGTTGGATCCGCCGGTCCAATCGCAAAAAAATCGGCTGTCGCATTTTCCTTTGGGAAGGTGTGATGAAGAGAATCGAAGCGGATAAAGAGCAACAAACATTTTCGAGCACTTTCAAATAAATACAAAAAATGTCCCCCCGAGTTGTGTCGAGGGGGTGTTTTTTTATGGGGGAAAACTTCCCCTCCTCTCTTGTCATTCTCGCGAAGGCGAGAATCTAGAGAAACAATAGTTGATTTTCGGAGGAAAGTTTTTACAATCGCCAAGTTATTTTAGGAATTTTTTCCGCGAGCGCGGGGTAGCTGAAGATGAGTAGGAATTTCAAGTGTAGCGAGAAATTCCGTAAGCGAATCCGAAGACTCCGCCGCGGCGGACGAGAAGAGTGATGACGGAATAAGCTAAGTGAATTGCGAAGCAATTTATGAAAGCAATGGAGTCATCCAACGACGATGGGGCGTCGCCAAGTGGTAAGGCACTAGGTTTTGGTCCTAGCATTCGGGGGTTCGAATCCCTCCGCCCCAGCCAAAGGTCGGGCATTGTGCCCAACGGGCACAGTGGCTGACCTTTTACTCGCGAAGCGAGTCGGGATTAGAACCCAAAGGGGTTCGCCAGATACCATCAAACGAGGAACAAAGTGACGAAGTGAGATGTGTAGATGGTTTTTCGTTCTCGACGAAGTCGAGATAAGAAAGATCCCTCCGCCCCCCTCAAGGGGATGTTAATTTTTTCTCTATTTACGTCGGGATTCTAACCCAAAAGGGTTCGAGGATTTGCACCGAGCGAAGCGAGGATGTCAAATCCCTCAAACGAATCCCGATTTATCGGGATGAAGTGACGAGTATCCCTCCCGCCTTCGTTAAAACTACGGCGGACAAGCCGCCCCAGCCATTACGTACACTATGTCGCATAGTGATCCACGTACAGAAAGATTCTAAGGGTACTAGACCCGTTTTTTCTGTATCCTTTATGGGATTGGATCGGTGGAAAAGAAGTCGGATAGACCCGTGTATCTATGGTGAAGGGGCACTAAGTGAGATTTTAAATTTCCAATAACCTTGGATTTTGCTTCGTTAATTTTCGGTAATATCGATTTCGCTTTTTAAACATGCTTTCCAAATATGGAATCTGCTTATCCCGATAATCATACAAGAACTTAGTTCCTTCACTTCGCTGGATTCGCCCAATGTACTGTCTCAATTTACCTTCAAATGAAAACGGAAATACCAAAAACAAAACATCTAAATCAGGGAAATCCATTCCTTCCCCAAAAAACTGTCCTGTAGAGATTAAAACCTGAAAGTGTCCCAAGTTTACTTGCTCCAGTTTAGATTTTTTACTTCGGGCTGAATCATCCCCCGAAACAATAATTACTTCACACTGATCTTTCAAATACAGGTTAAGGATATCAATATGATCTTTTCGTTCGGTTAAAACTAGGATTTTGCGATTATTCTGAAGCTCATTCTGTATATCACTCACAATCTGTTCATTTCTCCTCGTATCAAACGTTAACATCTTGAGTAATAATTGGGGATTATCGAACTGATATTCAAAAGACAATGATAATGTAGTCTCACGAATTTTTATGCATGGATCGGTATGAAGCAGATTTTTTTTGTGTGGATTTACTTCTGTAACGATATTTCCGATGTAAACAAAGATCAGTTTTTCATCATTATGTTTTCGCTTTGGGGTAGCTGTTAATCCATAAAGATAATAAGCATTAAAATTTTTGATAATCTCTCGAAAAGTCTTTGCTGGAATATGATGACATTCATCAACTATAACCATTCCAAATTTATCTTGAAGTTCAGAAAAATCTTCCATACGACTTAAGCTCTGCATCATGGCTACAGTAACTTTCTCGCCAAACTTCTTTTTATTGCCAGCAATTTGTCCGATATCTTTTTTTGGAATTTTGAGAAATGATTGTATGCGTTCTACCCATTGATCCAGTAATTGCTTCCTATGAACGATAATCAGCGTCGGTTGCTGTCGTTCCGCCATCATTTGCAGCCCCATAATCGTTTTTCCACTTCCAGGAGGGGCGACTAACACTCCGAAATCCTTATCTTCAAATTCTGCTAAAGCCGTTTCCTGATAATCTCTTAACTCGATATAACTATTGAAGGATACTTCTCGTAATTTTTTCCGCTCATCTTGTATTTGATATTCGATTTCTTGCTCACAACAGAAACTGAGTAAATCATTTAAAAACCCTCTAGGAAGTAATACTAAATCAGAATCCTCCTCGATGAGATTGAAATACTTCTCTGTTTGATAGACACTTTTTCCTAATTTTTTCTTGAGTAGATACTCGCTATTGTCGAAATTTAGTTCTTCCCTTAAAAACCGAATAAGTTTTCCACTCAATTCTGATTTACGAAGAAATACCTGATGGCGAATCAAAATGGTGAGTCCTTCTCGCTTTTCTGATTTTACTTTTTGATCTTTTAAAGAGAGGTTCTGACAACCAAATAAAGAATTTAAGCTTTCATCTGATTTTTCACCACAAAGACTCTCATAGAGTTCATCTAACTTTGAAGTTAAAACTTTTTGAAAACACTGAAGAAATTCCCATTGACCAAGGTACGGCTCGAAATTTTGAGGATTTAAGAAGGCTGTATTTCCAGATTCAAGAAATTCCCCATGAAAGGGCAGAGCAATCAAGTTTCCATATCCCTGATTATTTCCATGAAAATCTTGATTGGGGAAGAGGCGATCAAAACTAATTTCTTTTTCAAACCATGATTTTTGTAAAGCTCTTCTAAGTAGTTCCAAAACAATTCCTCTACTTTTTACGGCTGGATAAGTTTCTTCAAAGAATATCCAAACATGTCCGCCATTCCCCGAGCTAGATCGTTCAATATAAGCAGGGATATCAAATTCTTTACAGACATTATGAAAGGCTAAACATTCTTCCTGCCAATTTTCTTTATCAAAATCTGCTACAATAAAGTAAGAGGTATTATCATCTAAAAGCGGATACATCCCCAATTTTTTATCTCCTTCAAGATGTTTTTGGATTACATCACGATTCAAGGGAATTAATTCTTTGTTTTCAAAATCCTTGATAGTACCTCCTTTTGCTCGAAAGGTATTAAATTCATTCCAATCAAACTGATATGCGGGACTCCATCCAGATTTACTTCCTTTTTCCCATTTGAGAGCATAAATATCTTTTCTCCCTCGAAAGAATTGTAAATAGAGTTCAATCTGTTCAGGCAAGATATTTTGCATGAAAAAATATTAGATAAAGACATACCGCACCCCGCGCCCTTCTCCAATTCGTTTTAATTTCCCCATTAATACTAATTTTTTAAGGGAAGCCTCTACGGTTCGAGTATTAAGACCTGTTATTTGTACTATTTCTGATTTTGCAAAAGGCGTATCTATATTTTGTATAGTATTCCAAACAATCTGCTGTTTTTCTGATAACCAATTTTCAGTTTCTTCTTTTTGAGATAACAGAAGTGCTTTTTCTGCCTGCAAAAGAGTTATCTTTAGGAAAAAATAAAGCCACGGGAGCATGTTTTCATTTTTCTTTTTCCACGTTTGCTGAGTTTGATTGAGTGCCACATAATAATCAGCTTTATTTTGTTCGATTAAATTTTCATGGGATACAATACGCACAAAATCATATCCTTGCTGAAGGAGTAAGAGATTTGTCAAAATTCGACTACAACGCCCATTCCCATCTTGAAATGGATGAATTGCTAAAAATTCAAATATAAAATTAGCAATAACTAATAATTTAGGATATTCATCTATTTCTAATTCATTTTTTGTCCACTCTACGAGTTCTTGCATTTCTTTTGGAACCAAGAACTGTGGAGTTGGTTCAAAAATAACGCCTACAACTTTTCCTGTTTCATCAATTGCTTCTACCGTATTGGAAGTAAATTTGTAATTTCCACGATGTCTTTGATCTTTTTCGCTATATTTAAGTAATTCCTGATGGAAATTCCGAATAAGGTTTTCAGAAAAACGAAGATTTTCGAATGAGCTAAAAACATTCTGCAAAATCTCCAAATATCCAGCAACTTCCTGTTCATCTCGATTTTTTAGATTTTTAATATTCCGTCTTTGATACAGTTCCCGAACTTGCTCATCGGTTAATTGATTTCCTTCAATACGATTAGAAGCCCCAGTAGATGTAACAATAACAGACGCTTGAAGCTGATTTATCGTTTGAACGGAAAGTTGGTTCCCAAATTGCCACTGAGTATTAAGCGTATCAATTTTAGTGATTATTTGATAGATCCGCCTAGTATCATTGGCAGAAAAATCCAATCTTTTTCGAAACCGAGCTTTAGGATCTTTCATTTTTTTGTGTGATATAATGTTATATTATGTGAGATAATTAATCAAGTTTTTAAAGGGTTCTACAAATTTAATATTCCGGAATGCTGCCCATCGGGAACATCAATCGGGAAAAGGTTTTCTTGTGGCAAGCTTCCTAGTCTATATTTCACTGGAAGTTTTTTGTCCCTCATATCTTCGGGGAAGATTATCAATCCGGATGGTGGGGATAACTTTTGAGCCAATAAAACAGCGACCATCATTTCGCAAAAATTGAAAACGAAGTGCCATAAATCATTAAAAATCGTTTCCATACTTCCGTTGTTGAAGTGTGGAAGGGAAAAGACGATTCGTCCATGCTCATTTAATCCAAAGGCAATCTTGGGCAACATGAAACCATCGTGGCAAATATCATTTCGCATTCCCTTGAAAGATTGTCCCCAGTCCTTTCTATGAACTCGTATATCTTTGATTGCCCAATCGGGAATTGCTTTAGGATTCTTTTTCAAAAGACTTTCTAACTTTTTTTCAAAGTCCTCATCTTTTCCCGCAAAGAAGAATGATAAATTTACCCCCAAAACGTTGTTTGCCAACTTATTTAAACATTCCAACGCCGAATTTCCACGAACAAAAAAAGCTTTGAAATAGAAGTTCAACTCCATGTCGATGGTCTTTTTTATTCGAACCGATGGCATATCAAATGCCACTTGATCCATCACACGTCCTTTTTCTTCTAAAACAACATATTTTCCATTTTCAACACCTTTTACATAGTCGTTTATTAAATCAATACATTCCGTTCTTGCATGGTTCATTTCCCGCAAGTTTTCGAACATTGGTTCAAAAAGATCATCAAAGGGCTTTTGATCTTCTTTCTTTGGAAACACATGATTTCGAATTTCCCCCAATCCCATATAAAAACGCGTGTATAAATCACGTTGATATTTTGGATAGGGGATTTCCCAAACTTGATGAAATTTCCCCAATGCTTTGGATTGTTGGCCAAGTTCACGACGTTCACGCTTTTGACGACTCTTTTTCCCCATGTTTTTATTATAGCATTTTATAAAAAATATTTTTTAAAATACTGCCCCACAACTGCCCCACGCCCGACTGTTTATCTTTTTCAAAATACTCCCTTAAAACTCGCTCATAACTAGCCCTTTTCTTTTTCAAAATACTGCCTCAATCCTGACTTTTGAGTTTTTTCAAAATAGTTGCTGGTAAGTTGCTCATGTGTTGCTCTTTTTAACATGTTGTTTGAAATCCCTTGTTCATTACAAGCTAAAAAATAACATCAAGGCGATTTTCGCGTTGATTTAAAAGGATTTCTTGGATTTCGGAACAATAGGTGTGAATCAATTTTCCCGCATTTCTATTGGAATTGTAGAACTCAAAGAAGGGTTTGAAAATAGATTCATTCAGCCAGCCAGCATAAAAAAGTGGAGGGTTTATCCCTCCGGTTTTTTCTGCTAGACCGAAGGTCGAAAGGGATTCTAACCCAAAAGGGTTCGAGGATTTGCACCGAGCGAAGCGAGGATGTCAAATCCCTCAAACGAATCCCGATTTATCGGGATGAAGTGACGAGTATCCCTCCGCCCCAGCCATTACGTACACTAATAGCACCTCATTCCCGTGCACCTAGGGGGAAGGAAATGAAGAGTTTTAGTGTACGTGAAATCGAAGAAATCCCTTGTTTCTCTCATTCTATAGCTAACCAATTGTAAAATTACACAAATGAAAGAATATTTCTTCGGTATTGTCATCTCGACCGAGTCCTGCCAAGGCGGGGCGAGTGGAGAGATCTCTTGCATTTTTTAAGGGATTCCTCCGCTCCGGTCGGAATGACAAAGACTGTGTAATTTTATAATTGTTCAGCTATAGATGGCAAAGGGTAGGATTCCGATACACTTAAGGGGAGGGTGAAGTAAAGATGCTTATAAATTTTTAGTTTCAGGGACAATCTTGCTCCATTGCCCTAAATCCATCTTCCAATAATACTTTGACCTTTGTTTCCATTGTTTCGCACATTCATCATAGTGCTTTTCAAAAACAGATTTATCGACCTGATTTACTTTTAAAAAATGCGAAATAAGTTTTTTCATATCTAACTCTCCTTGAGAGGATTTAATATTCGCCAATCCAATATGTTTGATCATATGACAATCTTCGCAAAGACACTTGAATCCCTTAAGTTTCTGGATTTTTCTTACATCATCATATTCCCAAATCTCATGACAATGCATTTTCCCTTTTTCTTGAAATCCACAAATAGCACATCGATGATGCGCTTTTCCGTAACATAAATTTCGAATGATATCCCAACGTTCTTTGTCGGCTAATTTTCGAATGTTTTTGTACCAACAGGTAGCAGGAATGAGTTCTATGGCAAGTTTGAGATCCATAAATACTTAAATTATATTTTCCGATACACCGTTCCCCGCCCTTGCCCCAGTCGTTCAATCTTTTTCAGTTTTAATAATTTCTCAATCGACTGACGAACGGTTGCATACGCAACTTTTGTGTGTTCTGAAATTTCTCTGGGACTGGAATATTCAACGGATTGAATATATTCCCAAACAGCTAATTGTTTTGTGGTGAGTAACTTTTCTAGAGTGATACTTGAAAGCAATAACAGCGCTTGTTTTGATTGTTCCAATATAATGGTAAGAAAAAATTCTAACCACGGCATAATATCTTGTTTTTTTCGATTCTTTCGAAGTGTATTTTGGCTCTTTCTCAATGCGAGATAATATTCGGCTTTATTCGCTTCAATAATTTTTTCGTGCGAAACATAAGGCATATAAGCAAAGTCAGACTGAAGTAACAGCAAATTGGTTAAAATTCGTGAGATCCGTCCATTCCCATCCTCAAAAGGATGAATATGCAAAAATTCAACAATGAAATGACCAATAATAAGAAGTGGGTGGAATGTATTTCTGTCTAAAGCTTCATTCGTCCATTCCACCAGCTCTTGCATCTGCTTGGGAGTAAGGAACACTTCCGTAGTATCAAAAAGGATGCCCATAGATTCCCCAATGTCATTTACCATATGCACTTTATTTTCTTTCTTCTTGTATTCCCCTCGGTGAAGTTGGTCTTTATTTGCGTACTTCAACATCTGATGATGCAAGTTCTTAATATTGTTGTCTGTTAACCGAATGTGCTTCCATGATTCAAAAACATCTTGGAGTAGTTCGTAATATCCTTGCACCTCTTGGATATCTCGATCTGAAAATTTTTGTATCGATAATCCTTTCATCAGTTTTTCTACTTCTTCATCCGAAAGCTTGGATCCTTCAATCCGAGTAGAAGCCCCAGTTGATGTAACCAATACAGATTTTTTTAGTCTCCCCAAAACCTGAGGGGAGAGTTTCGCCCCAGAAATCCACTGCCCTTTGAGATTTTCTATCTGTGCAATTTTTTCCCAAATGGAAGCCGAAATATCTTGAAATCGATGGTTAAATAATTGATTCATAAGTTTTTATAATTTGCTATTTCAACTATGGCGAATTATAGCAGATTAGCAAAACAAAAAACGAAGGATCTTCGAAACAAGTTACAAGGAAGATTCTTCTCCGCCACGCCTGCCCGCCGTGGTGGGGCGGATCAGAAAGACGAAATAAATTGAAAGAAACTTTTCTCACATGCGTATAGAATTTAAATATCTATTTTTTATCCCCAAATACAATGAAAAAGTTACTCTTGTCAGTGGCACTGTTTCTTCCATTTATAACGCTCGTCCATGCACAAGAAATGATGGATGAAGACCCCATGATGATGCCCCTTATGGAAGAATCCATGATGGATGGTGAAGAAATTACGGATCCAGAAGCCGCTCTCACTGAGGAAGAAGCCGCTCTTCTCCAAGAAGAAGGCATGATTCGCATGATGGAAGCCCGCATGATGGAGCAAAAAAACCAGTTCCAAGATCGGAACCAGGCATTTGGAGAACTCCGAAACCGATGGCAGGAGTTTCCACGAACAGAAAAAACAAATCGTCTCCAAATGTTTCGTCAGGAACATCCTCGTATGAGACAGGTAGAGACAACGCCTGTAATGAAAAACATCAAAGGACAGAACATGATGTACAAAAAAGAAGGCATGACGAAAGGCGCATGGGGACACAGATATGGAAATTACGGAAAAAATTGGGGATACATCATCATCAAAAAAGTCGCGATGTTGGTCTTCACGTTCGTATTGCTTTTTGGAGGAGCTTTTACCCTGAGACGCGGATGGGACATGGCTGGAAACTACAAACGGAAGAAATAACAGAAATAAAAAACGTCTTTCTGACTCTGTGAAATCTCCGCTTTGCGGAGACCCTATTCCACAGGGGAAGAATCTTCATCATGTATCTTCCTTTATTCTCTATACAGAAGATCCTTCGATCGCATCTCGCAAAGCGAGATACTCCTCAGGAAGACAAAAAATATGCATCCATTAGTATTTGCTTTATTTCAAAATAAGAGTATTATCACTTTGTAAGGTTTTTCGTTTTCTCGCAAGCAGCGACCCGTGTCTGATAAACAGAATCTGCCAGAATAGTCCTAATTCGCAGCAGTTCCCAGAAGCGACCGTCAAAGTGAGTTTGAGAAAAGATGTCTTACAGTCATCTATTTCTTTATTTTTTTCCAGATGGGAACAAAATTATATGTCGGTGGATTGCCATACAGCACCACAGAAGACACGCTTCGCGCCGCTTTTGAAAAAGCAGGAGCCGTTGAAGAAGCAAAGATTATTACGGACCGTATGTCCGGCCGATCCAAAGGATTCGGATTTATAACCATGGCTTCCGAAGACGAAGCCCAAGCCGCTATTGATATGTGGCACGATCAAGAGTTTGAAGGACGAAAACTCACGGTCAATGAGGCGCGTCCTCTTGAAGACCGTCCCCCTCGCCGAGATTTCGGTGGAGGAGGAAAACGTTGGTAAGCACATTTCCAACAAATCATCAAAAGAGCGGAAAAATATTTCCGCTCTTTTGATATGAAACGGAGAAAAATAAAGCTCCTTCCAAAGTCCCGCGTACGCGGGACCCAGAAGACGGATTTTTTAGTATTTCCTGAAATTATTTTTTGTTTCTTTTTAGAAATCCATATACTGCAAGACACAATCACTTCTCTGGACGCATGCAATTCTTTCTAGACACCGCCAATATCGATGCCATCAAGAAATATGCCTCGTGGGGCATTATCGAAGGTATTACCACCAATCCCTCTCTCATTGCCAAAGAAGGAGTGGATGTAAAAACTAGAATTCTTGAAATCGCAAAAATCGTTGATGGACCTATTTCTTCGGAAGTAATTGCCACCGACACAGAAGGAATGCTTCGGGAAGGACGCGCAATGGCGGCATGGCATGAAAATGTATATGTCAAAGTCCCCATGACTTCCGAAGGATTGAAAGCGGTAAAAGTTCTTTCTGCTGAGGGAATCCCGACAAATGTGACACTCGTTTTTTCCGCTTCGCAAGCCATGATGGCAGCACGTGCCGGAGCAACGCTTGTTTCACCCTTCCTCGGACGACTCGACGATATTTCTGAAGATGGAATGGCACTTGTGGCTGATATCATCCATATTTTCCGAAATTATAATATTCAAACAAAAGTCCTCGCCGCTTCGATTCGACACCCACTTCACGTAGTTCAATCCATGAAAGTCGGTGCTGATATTGCTACCATGCCACCGGAGATTTTTGAAAAACTCGTCTCTCATCCTCTGACCGATAAAGGTCTCGCTACCTTTCTCTCTGACTGGGAAAAAGTAAAAAAATTCCAAAAATGATATCTCTCAATCTTCAAAATCTATTTGCCCTCCCTTCTGCTCATGGCGTGCAAGAAGCAGAATGGTACGAATATGGGAAAAAACTCCCTTTGTTTCTCCAAAAAGTAAAAAACCGAAAACAGGGATTCTATGAAATACTAGATGAGGAAGACGTAATACAGAATATCGAGAAATTCGGTGCGTCGATCAAAGGGAAGTATTCTGATATTGTAGTACTTGGCATCGGAGGATCGGCGCTCGGAACAATCGCTCTTCGTGATGCACTGACGCAATACATATCTCCCCGTGCTCCACGTCTTCAAGTTCTAGATAATATTGACCCGGAAGCTGTCGAACAAATAGCGCTGTCGCTTGCTCTGGAAAAGACGCTTTTTCTCGTGGTCACCAAGTCAGGAGAAACACCAGAAACAGTGGCTCAGTATTTTTTCTTTCGACAAAAAGTCGAAGCGGAAGGACTGGATATACGGAATCACTTTGTTTGTATTACCGGTTCCAAAGGATTTCTGCGTCAAGAAGTAGAAAAAGAAAATCTTACTTCTTTCCCTGTTCCCGAAAATGTCGGGGGACGCTTTTCTGTTTTGACAAGTGTTGGACTGGTCCCCGCATGTCTAATAGGTATTGATATTCGAGCATTACTCAGTGGCGCACGAGAAATCCGCGACCAATTTTTATCGGAAGATTTTAAAATCAATATTCCGTTTCAACTAGCCGTAGCGCAATTTCTCGTCGCTCAAAAAGGGAAAACTCAGCATGTTTTCATGCCCTATACAAACGCCCTTCGGTCTTTTGCAAATTGGTTTGCCCAATTGCTAGCGGAATCCACGGGAAAGATAAATATGTCTCAAAAAAATGTTGGTCTCACTCCTCTCCCATCGATTGGTGTAACCGACCAACACTCTTTATTACAACTATTTGTGCAAGGACCAAACGATAAATTAATTATTTTTGTGGCAGTAGAAACATGGAGTACCGATGCACTCATTCCGGTGCCCGAAGATACCTCTTCATGGAAATTTCTTCGTGACACTTCCTTTGGAACACTCCTCCAAGCGGAACAAAAAGCTACCGCCGATTCCCTCACCGAAGAAGCACGTCCAAATATGACTCTTTCACTTCCATCCATTTCTCCCGAAACACTCGGAGCGCTTTTTTTCTTACTAGAAGGTGCCAAAGCTTTTCTCGGAGAATTTTTAGAGATTAATGCCTTTAATCAACCCGGAGTCGAACGATCCAAAATCCTCACACGCGAATACCTTTCCCGCAAAAAATAGTATGAAACAGGCACATATCGGAATTATCGGACTTGGCGTCATGGGAGGCAGTCTCGCACGAAATATTGCCGGGAAAGGATATACTGTCTCGGTTTACAACCGAACCACCCAGCGTACTAATACGTTTTTAAAAACCTTCGGAAATAAAAATCTCCTCGGACACAAAACACTCAAAAATTTCATCCTTTCTCTCGAACGTCCTCGAAAAGTAATTCTCATGGTGCAGGCTGGAAGCGCTGTCGATGCGATATTGAAAGAATTAACCCCCCTTATGGGGTCGGGAGATATTATAGTTGATTGTGGAAATTCGCTCTATACCGATACTATCCGACGAGAATCCCTCCTACAAAAACAAGAAATTCGATTTTTCGGATGTGGGATTTCAGGGGGAGAAGAGGGGGCACTCAATGGTCCGAGTCTCATGCCGGGAGGAAACCGCGCCGCGTGGCGACATTTAAAGCCGATATTTGAAGCTGTCGCGGCAAAAGATTTCACTGGTAATCCTTGCGTTACCTACGTTGGGGAAAACGGAGCAGGACATTTTGTTAAAATGGTACACAACGGCATTGAGTATGCCGTCATGCAAATGCTGGCGGAAAGTTACGAAATTTTATCCCGCGGTTATCGGATGAGTCCGTACGAAATAGCAGCTATATTTAAAAAATATAATGAAGGCCGACTTCAG
>JAIPGU010000019.1 GCA_021735575.1 Candidatus Altimarinota bacterium
TGGTGCAGATCCGGCACCATGCCCCCTGAATACCGGAGGGTCCGGGATTCTGAAATCCATTTTTGGACCAGATCTAAATATTTTTTATTTCCGCAGGTGGAACGCAAATTCCCCGGAGCAAAATACTTGGAATCCGGTGCGACTTGTATGTTTTTTCGTGTCAGACAAAATTCGCCGACATCATTCAGTTCGAATTCATGGACGCCTTTGCCTTTGACTGCAATGACGAAGATGACCCGCGGACCGTATATTGCGTAACAAGAGGCTACGAGCGACTTTCCTGCTTTTTCTCCGAGCAATGTATCGCCTTTCCAAATGCCAAAGATAGAACCAATGGCGAGGTTTGCGTCGACCAATGAACTTCCATCGAGCGGATCAAATGCGACCGAAAAGTTTCCACGGGACGCAGAAAACTTTTTTATTTTTTCGAGTTCTTCACTTGCGGCAAGCGACACAATTTCTGACTTTTCGAGTTCTTGGAGAATGATTTGATTGGCGAGTACGTCGAGTTTTAATTGAGATTCTCCAGAAGCATTTTCTGATTCTAGCTTTGCCGTATTTCCCGCGCGAAGCGAAAAGTTAATGTATTTAATCGAACGGGCTATATGATAGAGCAAAGATCGAAGTTCATTGGAAACGCCTTTTTCTCGCAGGAAGTGATTGAAGAATTGCATGAGTATTCAATTACTAACTATTCACCCCATGAAATCCCGCTCTGCGGGAGTCCCGACAAAGTCGGGACTTATTTCACGGGGTAGATTACGAATTACGAATGAAAAAGCAAGAATTGTCAGAGAGAGGGGAAAATTCTGGGAAATGATAAAAATCGAGGCGACAAGCCGAAATTTCAATGAGCCGTACTTTTTCCCGTACGGCGAATGAATTTCGGTGAAGGCAACCCCGCATCAAGTGCGGGGCAGGCTCCTATTTTCGCATTTTACAGAATTTCCTAATAGAAAAAAGCCCTCAAGATCGAGAGCTTTTCTCACACAAAAAGAGTCATGAAAATGACTCTCTTTACTTCTTTTTTCCTGCTTTTCCTGGTTTTTTTGGTGCCATCTTGTAGATGAGTTAAGAAATAGTAGCCTTGATTGTTTCACTTCCATTTTTCCTTGCAAGAGGGAGAGAACCATTTTGGCTTGCGAAGAAATATAAAGATTTTTGATGATAATATCCATTGCTGAAAAATTTTATAATAAAGCGAAAAATGTCAAAGAGAGCACGCTTTTTCATCGGTCTAGCGGGAATATTTTTTTAGGAATCCACTTCTGGAAGGACGGTGTTTTCTTCCAAAATTTTCTCTGCGCGAGGAATTATATTTTCAGAGATAAAAATTCCTTCCGGAATGATACGAAGAATTTTACTGCGAGGAATGATACGTTCTTGTATCCAGAAAAGAAAACCAGAATGAACGCGGAGTGTGAGAATTCTTGGAGAGAGCGTATCAAACCCGAAATTTTTTACACGTCCAATATATTTTTTGCCACAAAAAACTTTGGACCGGAGTATAGGAACTTCTCGTTCTATGACAGCTTTTACACGAGGAAAGTCGTCAGGGGTGGAGAGATCGTTCTCGTCGGCAATGGTAATTTTATTTCTGTTCCACTGTAATATATCGTCCAGCGCAATAAGTCTTAAACCTTCTCGTGATTGAACCCAGAGTGCTTCGAAAATTCCGGAATCGGGGTTTATTACAAAATCAACCAATGCTCCTATGGGCAAATCGTCACTCCCACGCTTGGTCATAACCCACGTTCGTTGAGCGGAAAGAAAATCTGTTAACATCTATACGTAATGATTAATAGAAATGTGTTTTATCAGTTTCTCAATCGCATGCTCGAAAATTTTTGGTAGTTGCGCCTGTTCTTCTTCGGTAAATTTCTGAAGCACAAAGTTATCTGTCGGTATTTTTTTTCTCAGGGGGGTGGAGATACCAATTTTTATGCGAGAAAAATTTTCTGTTCCAAGCATTTTGATAATGGATCGTATCCCATTGTGCCCTCCTGCGGATCCCTTCTCTCGGAAACGGATTATTCCAAAATCAAGATCGGCATCGTCGGATATTATTGATATGTCCTCAGTTTTTATTTTATAAAAATGAAGCAACGCAGAAACCGATTTCCCGCTTAAATTCATCCATGTGTGAGGTTTGAGGAGAATAACCTTTGTATGAGAAATATGTCCGTACGAAGTTTCTCCAAAGAATTTTTTCTCCAATTCAAATGCAGGGAACTCAAATTTTTGGGCTATGGCATCCAGACACAGAAACCCGGCATTATGACGCGTTTGCGCGTATTGCATTTCTGGATTACCGAGTCCAACAATTAATTTCATTTGTTCAGTATTATTATACTTAATACGTGATACGAAACGAGGAATTCATATTTCATATTTCGTGTAAGCACAGATTTTTTTTTAAGAACTGTCTTTGAGTTGCGAAAATTTTTTTTTCTGTTTCAATCCTCTTTGTTATGAAAAAGGGCACAATTTATACCTCACACAATATCATTTGGCTCGTAGTAATCTTTATTGTTATTTTTTGGTTGTTGTATGCCCTCGCTTCTTTTTTACACGAGTCGCGTAAAATTCAAAATGAGATTGAGGCAATCCGAACACAAAATGAGAAAAATTTAGAAGAAATAGAAATCAAAAAACGTCGTTTAGAGTATTTACATACTTCTCAACATATAGACAAAGAAGCAAAAATACAAATGGGCAAAAAACAACCTGGAGAGCAAGTCCTTGTTTTTATCGAAGAAAAATTGCCCATTTTGCCTTCTAGTACAGAACGCGCGGAACGGAAAGAAATGTTGCAGGACGAAGTTCCTGTTTTGGAAAAATGGAAATGGTTGTTTTTGGGAAAGAGATGAGGAATAGTTTTTAGTCGTTAGTTTTTAGTAATTAGAAATAATCCTAAAATCCAAACTATAATACTAATAGCTAAAAACTAATAACTATAATTTTATCGTTTCGAGAACTGTGGGGCGCGTCGAGCACGTTTGAGTCCCGGTTTTTTTCGTTCTTTAACGCGTGGATCCCGCGTCAGGAATCCAGCTTCACGTAGTTGTTCTTTCAGAGAAATCTGTTTCTTGATAAGTGCTCTGGAAACCCCAAGTCGTACTGACTCTGCTTGGGCCTTCTTTCCTCCTCCGGAAACTCGCACTTCCATGTCGAAATCTTTTTTCATTCCCAATAAGTCCAGTGGTTCGGTAACTACTTTTATCATTTCATTATCATCAGCCCACTCTCTGAGTTTTTTCTCGTTCACACTGACGTTTCCTTGTCCGTCAGGAAAAAGCTTCACTGCGGCTCGTGCCGTTTTTCTTTTTCCGAGTCCGTAAAAATAAGCGCGTTGAGCCATTTTATGTGAGAGATAAAGGTTGAGGTTTTTGAGCTTCATAAGGATTTTCACTTCCAATTACCAACTTCAGTCGTTTCATTTGAGAAGCGCGGAGTTTTGTGCTTGGGAGCATTCCGCTTACGGCTTCCTCTAGGATCCGAGTGGGGCGTTTTGCGCGTACTTCTCGCAGTGTTTGGGATTTGAGTTCTCCGAGCCTTCGGGAATGACGGTAGTATTTCTTCCCCTCTTCTTTTCTTCCTGACACCATTATTTTTTCTGCGTTGAGTACCACGACGTAATTCCCTCCGTCCACATGGGGCGTGTAAGAAGGCTTGTTTTTCCCTCGAAGCACATCTGCGATGCGTACCGCTAATTTTCCAAGTGTAATACCATCAGCATCAACAAGAAACCATTGTCGATCAGTGTTGGTTACGTTTTGTCGTAAAGTTGTTTTCTTCATTTTTTCTCAGCAATAAGTTCTACTTGTACTAACAGTGATCCATCTCCTTCTCGTATTCCTACTTTAGTACTTCTGGTACATCCGGAATTTCGTTTCAGAGCTGTTATGAAATCAGCGGCATTCTTGGAAGCATTTTCTGTTGTCAGTACCTTTTGGAGTTCTCGAATCATATTAAAAGACGGTTTTCCTTTCGATCGCGATACGAGTTTTTCCGCTTCGCTTTGAAGTACTCGACCGCGAGCCGCTGTCGTGCGAACTTTGCCGTAAAGGAAAAGAGATGTGAGCAAATTGCGTACCATCGCCTTTCGGACGTCTGCCGGCCGATTGAGAGTTGCTTTCGTATTTCGATGTCTCATGATTCTTACAGAAGAGTTTTTAAATTATTCTTTCGTGTTTTGTTTTGATGGTTGTAACGTGTAACCACGTTCTGCGAGTACTTGTTCTAGTTCAGTTTTTGCCTTTTGCCCAAACCCTCGAAGTTGTCCCAGTTGTGACATGGGGGTGGCTGTTAATTGTTCGATGGAAGTGATGCCCCCGTTGACCAACGCATTGAGAGTCCTTTGGGAAAGTCCCAGGATGTCGATAGGAGTAAAAGCCGCTTCAGCATTTGCCAAAGCCGCTGCTTCTTGTGATTCTTTTTGGCGTTTAATCTGGTCAAAACTTGTTGTAAATTCTTCATCTGAATATGCCTCTTCTTGATTAAAGAGCTCGAAGTAACTTTGGAGCATACCAGCCGCGAGCTTCAATGCGTTTTCTGCTTCTATAGCTCCGTTTGTTTGTACTTCGACTGTCAATTGATCAAGGTTCGTGAGTCCTCCCACGCGAGCAGGAGAAACAGAATACTTGGCGTGTGTTACAGGAGAAAAATTCGCATCCACGAGCATAAATTCAGGATCTTCTTCATTGGAATTATCTTCGTTGGTAACAAGTCTATATCCGACCCCTTTTTCAATTCGCAAGTACATTTTCTTTTTAGAATCAGCACCATCACAAGTGGTGATGAGTTGGGATGGATCAAGGATTTCTATATCACTCGAAACTTTTAGATTTTTTGCCGTAATTTTCCCCGATTTTGTGAATGGTACTTCCACAACTTCTACTCCCTTGGAGTGTTTTTTGAGTTTGAGACCTCGGAGGTTCAAAATAATGTCCAAAACAGAATCTTTGAGTCCTGCAACCGTTGAATATTCATGAGAAACTCCCTCGATTTTTACAGCCGTAATAGCGGTGCCCGGAAGACTCGAAAGAAGAACACGACGAAGAGCGTTTCCAAGCGTCAATCCATATCCGGATGGTAGAGGTGTCATAGTCAACACGGCGGATGTTTTTGATTCCGCCTTTACATTGATCTGCGGAGCACCGATCTGTTCGTGGAGGATGTGCATTTTGGAGAATTAAGAAAGAAAAAAATGGATTATCGTGAGTAATACTCAACAATAAGCTGTGGTTCAATGAGCGCTTCGAAATGGGAAGTAACAGGAATATCGATTACTTCAATAGAAAGTTTTTTTGAATCTACTTTGAGCCATGATGGAGGAGTGTGATCAGCCCCCAGTTCTTCACGGTTTTTCGAGAAAACGGGAGATCCGGCTTTTGAAGGACGAACTTCGATAATATCTCCTACTCGTACTTGAAATGATGGTACATCGGTGCGTCGTCCATTGACTAAAAAGAGTCCGTGAGAGGCGAATTGTCGCGCTTGCATCCGAGTTAAAGCGAGACCCGAACGGTATAATACATTGTCGAGGCGTCGTTCCAAGAGTTCCAACAAGGTGTCTCCCGTTACACCTTGTCCGCCGGAAGCCTTGGTAAAATAATTTTTGAATTGTTTTTCGGACAACCCGAACATGCGCTTGGCTTTTTGCTTTTCTCGTAATTGCTTGGCATATTCACTTAATTTTCCAAGTCTCTTCCCACCATGCATTCCTGGGATATTGGGATTCCGTCCCAAAAGTTTTTGATACTTGGGTGACCCGAAGAGGTTGACTCCCTCTCTTCTGCATAATCTTGCTTTTGGTCCTGTATATCTCATGTTTTAAAACTTAGAACTGAGTGTTTAAAATGTTAGACTTTTCGTGTTCGTTTTGGGCGGCATCCTCCGTGAGGAACACGTGTTCGATCCGCAATGGAAACGATCTCGAGACCACCATTCAGAAGTCCACGAATAGTCTGGTCTCGTCCGGGACCCATGCCCGTGACGTAGACATCAATAGTCTTCATTCCAAAAGACAGTGCTTTTTCAGCTACGTTTTCCGCTGATACTTGTCCGGCATACGGAGTTGCCTGACGAGCTCCCTTGTATCCATTTGCTCCGGGGGTACTCCATCCAAGTACACTCCCGTCCGGATCGGTGAGTGTTACAATAGTATTGTTGTAGTTGGCACGAATGCGTACAATCCCGTGTTCGAAACTCTTTCGGATACGTTTTTTTGTCGCTTTTGCCATGTTATTTTGTTACTTTCTTCTTATTTGCGATCGCCACCGCCTTTCCTTTTCGCGTGCGGCAATTTGTTTTCGTGTGTTGCCCTCGAACAGGCAAACGTCGTCTATGACGATATCCTCTGTATGTTCCGGTGTCTTGGAGGCGTTTAATGTTTTGTGATATTTCTCGACGTAAATCCGCTTCCAAAACGAACCCAAAACTCGCGAGTGTTTCACGAAGTTTTTGTTCCTCATCGGTAGAAAGATCTTTAACCCGCTTACTTTCAGATATTTTTGCTTTCTTGCAGACAAGTTTGGATCGAGTGGGACCGATTCCGTATACATACGTGAGAGCTATTACAAGCTGCTTCTCTGTCGGAACCGAAGTATTTGCAATTCTCATTTATCCTTGTCGTTGTTTATGCTTTCCGCGAGTTGCAGGATTGGCGCAGATGACGCGCACAACTCCCTTTCGCCGTATGACGCGGCATTTGTCGCAGATGCGTTTTACGGAAGACCGTACTTTCATAAGTTATTTGAAACGGAATGTTATGCGTCCTTCTTCAAGATTATAGGGAGAAAGTTCCAGTCGGACTCTGTCCCCCGGGACAATACGAATGAAATGCATCCGCATTTTTCCGGACAGTTTTGCCTTCACTTCATGACCTTCGAAGCCCTCGGTGGACAATTCAATAAGAAACTCCAGCCCTGGATAGGCCGTTTTGACCACCCCTTCGACTTCTATCACGCTGTCGTTTGCCATAAAATCAAGTCAAAAAGCTGGCGGATTGTAGAGTCCAAAATTTTTCTGTCAAGGATTTTTTGTTGATTTATCGAGGAGGAAATGAAAGTTCGAATAATGTAGACCGACAGTCTGCATTTATAAAACAGAGAGTGTAAAAATATCAGGCAGACCACTGTGGGTCTGCCTGCGCAAGCGTTGCTCTTCCCCCCAACGCATCAGCGTACATATCAGTTCTGTAAGATCTTGCTTGCCTACCGTTGCATTCCGATGACGACGCTCAATGGAATGTCAATGAAACTGGAACACACCAGCGCCATCAGTACGAAAGGGGTGATCCACCACCTCCATCCTCCTTGGAGGAGAAAGTTGGCGATGTTCTCGGACACGTGTTGGTGTCCGGCACGGGTAGGCGAGTCATGCATAGATTAATACTCCTTCTTTTGTGCAGTGCCTTGACACTGCGGTTGGTGGGAAAGATCTGCACGATATCCGTGTTGGCGGTGACAACTTTCGCTGTACCACAAAAAGCTGTGCTTTCAACAACAGAAATCGCACACATACTTTAATTTCCTTTTAATTTTTTGTCAAACAGCATAAATCTCAGTACACTCTCGACAACTTATGTCGAACCCTATTTTCGATGGTCTCAATACTCAACAGAGAGAAGCAGTAGAGGTCCTCTCCGGTCCGCTTTTGATATTAGCGGGGGCGGGATCAGGAAAAACCAAATGTCTCACGCATCGGATTGCCAATCTCATGGCGAACGGTGTTGCGGGTGACCAGATTTTGGCGGTGACGTTTACGAATAAAGCCGCGAATGAGATGAAAGGGCGCGTCGAGAAATTACTTGCCGTAGCTGAGACGGCGCCGTCTGTAGCTGAAACGGCGTCGTTTCAGATACGAACAGAAACATCTCAACGGCGGACAATGCCAGCAATGGGAACGTTTCACGCGACGTGTGTGCGGATTTTGCGTCAAGATATTGAGCAAATGGACGGCGGTATAACGCGCAACTTTGTGATTTTTGACTCGAGTGATTCGCAGAGTTTGATAAAGTTGCTCATGAAAGAGATGGGCTATGATCCCAAAGAGCTGAAATTCAAAGCCGTGCTGTCTCATATTTCCGGCGCGAAAAATCAACTCATTACGCCGACAGAGTATGCTCATGCATCCGAACCAAATCGCTTCACGCGGGCGGTTTCAGAACTTTATCCGCTCTATCAGAAGAGGTTGCAGGAACACAACGCCTTGGATTTTGATGATTTATTGCAAAAGACGGTCGAACTTTTTGAGCTATGTCCTGAGGTACTCAAGAAATATAAATCTCGTTGGCAACATTTGCTTATCGACGAGTATCAGGATACGAACTTCGCGCAATACAGATTTGTGCGGTTGCCTGCCGACGATCACCAGAATTTATGTGTTATTGGCGATGATCACCAGTCTATCTATTCGTTTCGTGGGGCGGATTACACGAACATTTTGAATTTTGAAAAAGACTTTCCGGCGGCGCGTGTTGTAAAACTCGAACAAAATTATCGTTCCACTGGCAATATCCTGAACTGTGCCAATACGCTTATTGCTTTTAATCAGACCGGACACCCCAAGAACCTCTGGACGGAAAACAGTTCCGGCGACAAGGTGTTTGTTCGGGAAACCGAAAATGAACGAGACGAAGGAAATGCTATCGCTGATACTATCACGGATTTGGTGCGATCAGGCGCGAGGCACTCCGATTGTGCGGTGCTCTACCGCATGAATGCGCAGTCGCGTGCACTCGAAGAAGCGTTTATGCGCCGGCAGATTCCGTATCAAATCGTGGGAGGAACGCGGTTTTTTGATCGTCGCGAGATAAAAGATATCGTGGCGTATTTGAGACTGATATTTAATCCGCGGGATGATGTCGCATTTTTGCGCGTTATTAATGTGCCGGCAAGAAAGCTCGGTCCGGCGACATTGGATACGCTCAAACAATATGCGGAACATTATACGTTGTCGATGCTAGAAGTATTGGAAAATGTTGAAGACATGGAAGAACTAGCGGAGAGTAAACGCGTGCTTCTCAAAGGTTTTCGGAAATTGATTCTAGAATTGCGGGCGGAAGCAAAACAACAACCGATTTCGATTCTTCTGGATCATCTGATAGATCGCATTGAGTACCGGAAATATCTCGACGACGGAACGTCAGAAGGGGAATCGAGAATCCAAAATGTGCAGGAACTTTTTTCGGTAGCGGCTCGGTATGACGGAGCAGAAGACAGCTTGGCGTCGTTTCTGGAAGGGGTGGCGCTGGTGTCCGACATTGATCGATACGATGATGCATCAGATGCGGTGACGCTCATGACGATTCATGCGTCAAAAGGACTGGAATTTCCAGTCGTGTTTTTGCCCGGATGGGAGGATGGAATTTTCCCGAGTTCCAGTGCGCAGTTTGAAGGCGATAAACTCGAAGAAGAACGTCGGCTCGGATATGTGGCGCTTACGCGCGCCAAGGAAAAGTGTACCCTCACGCACGCACGAAGCCGTATGCTTTTTGGAAAAACAGAATTTTCTTCGCCTTCGAAATTTCTCGAAGAACTCGATGAAGAATGCACGAACCGGGTTTCTTTGAAATCTAAAACGGGTTTGATGAGTGGGTTCTCCCGCCGGCGCACGTTTGATTCGGGAGTGGCAAAAGCACGCGAAGCGATTTTCTCATCTCCTCCGAGTAGTCGTCGGGAAGCGATCTTTGGGGTGGCGGAAAATACCAGCGGATTTCAGATCGGAGCGCGTGTGCGTCATGCGGATTTCGGAGAAGGAACGATCGTGCAAATCAATGGGGACGTATTGTCGGTGGCGTTCAAAGGGGAAGGTGTGAAACGTATCGTGGGATCGGTGGCGCCGATAGAGGTGATTGCGGAATAAAAAAGTTTACGAGACGACAAGATCACGAGATTACAAGTAGGGACAGGTTTTAAACCTGTCCTTACAAAATAGCACATTATAATATGCTATCGTCATTCAGAACTTGATTCAGAATTTTAAAGCTGTACAGAAAGAGATCCCGAAACAAGTTCGGGATGACAATGCGATGGTTTGCCGTGCGTAGCTTTGCCCATGCTTCATCTCGCGTACGCGAGATTTCGCAGGGCATGCTTCCATTTCCGATTCGTTTTACTCATCGCAAAGCGAAGCATGGTGGGCATGCGAGGACTTGAACCTCGGACCTCTTCCTTATCAGAGAAGCGCTCTAACCAGCTGAGCTACACGCCCGTCGTCGGCACGGACTTCGTTTGCTTCCTCCTTCGACAAGCTCAGGATTTCGCATACTTCGTCATGCCTCCTCTTGTTCACACGGAGGTCATCATGCTCGCTTCACGTCACTTTCTCGCTACACTCGTAAGTGACTACTCGCATTCAGCTGCCCCGTGTTCGCAGGGTTTGGAAATCGGAATTTTTCGGGGATCCCCGAAGGGCTCAAAAAGAGCGGGTGAATCGTACGAAAAAATTTTTTCGTGTCAAAGTAAAAAATATTTCCTTATTTCTCTTTTTTGCTATACTTCTTCTTGAATTTTATGAGTGCTCAAAGCACCGATGCTGAAGGGGAAAGTGAAGAGCCGTTACATATAGTGGTGTACTTTTCGGAGGAGTCTGCAGAAGGGTATCCTTTTAATATTCCAGAGTATCGCCAGTCTTATTTTGATTTTTTTTCTTTTTCCGTTCGTGAACATTCCCATGTGAAGTTTTTTATTTGTCGAGGGAGGAGTTATCTCGGCGATGGGAAATTTTCGAAAGGAGAATTTTTCGATCCGGTTACAAACACACTCATCCCTGAAAATGAGGTTATTCATGCGAATTTAGTCTATAACAAAGGGGATTTGTTGATTGCTTCAGGGGATAGGGTGTCTCTCGTGAATGATCTGGAATTTGATAGAATTTGTTGTGACAAAGCACAATCGGCGTTTCTTTTCCCAGAGGAATTTCCAAAGACCATTGAGGTTTTTTCCGCCGATGAAGTGGTGGATGCATCTTCTCAATTGCACACAGATCGTTTTGTGGTCAAGCCGGCTCGCGGACAAGAGGGGAAAGGGGTCAAAATTTTCTCAAAAACTGATTTTCAGGAATACAAATATAACGCGAAAGGACCATTAGTAGTGCAAGAATTCTTGGACACAAGTCATGGGATTCCGGGGATTTGTGATGCAGAACATGACTTGAGAGTCCTTCTTATGAACGGAGAGATTGTGCAAGCGTATGTAAGGACACCACAAAAAGGGAAGTTGCTTTCCAATGTATCGAAGGGGGCAAGTCTTTTGGAAATAGAAAAAGATGCTTTATCGGAAACACTTCTTCGTATTGTCAGAAAGGTAGATACTAAATTTTCCGGTTTTTTCCCACGGATTTATTCTGTTGATTTCGGATATACTCCAGACGGTTGGAAAATTTTTGAATTTAATTCGCAACCCGGACTGCCATATCCGTCGTGGGATAAATATTATCATCGTTGGCATAAAAAACTTATCGAAACACTTCTTTCTCACCCACTTCTTCATGCGCCCTCTTGAGTCTCTCATTCCTCCGAAGTTTTTTGATACCCATATTCATGGAGCTTTTCCTCATATACAAAACACAGATCTAACATTTTGGAAAACCGGCTCTATGGTGTCCGGATATTTCTTTGAAACAGGGCTTAATCTCAAATCTTTAGATGTAATGTATCCATTTTCTTCCCAACTTTCTGCTGTTGTGTTGCCCATTCCCTACGGACCTGTGGCGGCATTGGATGTGAATGAGAATTTACTCGACACCGAAGCTCACATTCCGCGTGTTCGGATTGCATTGCGTGGAGATATTCAACGAGAAGATATTCCGAAATTACGCCAACAAATGCAGTCACACTCATCAGTCATAGGGCTCAAAATCTATCAACATTATCATACAAAAAGTACGACCGCTTTTTTAAAAAAATCATTGTATCCTGAATTATTGCAACTGGCAGAAAAGCAAAAATCAGTGCTGTTTATTCATACCAACAATCTTACGCTCCGATCGCTTGATTTTTTGGAAACAGTATTGCGACAATACAAACATATTCGAATCGTTTTGACTCATGCAGGAGTTCCGCTCCGAGGGTATAATAGTTTTGATCTTTCGTCGCGGGAAAAATTTGAGTCAACGCGAGTCAATGAAAAAAATATTCGGGCGCACAAAAGTTTTTTGAAAAAATATGAACCGAAGGTACGTCGCATAGCGAAAATGCCGAGACTTTTTGTAAACACAGCGTTTTTGGCGAATGAAATTCTATTGTACGCAATTTTTAAACATTTGGCATCTTCTCGGAAAATTATTTTTGGAAGTGATCTACCGTTTGCTTATGCCAGTCGTTTCAAGGCAGAACGCGATCCATATCCCACTTTCGCGCCTCAGGTGTGTGATATTTTTCAAGGAAAGACAACTCAGTCGATTGAAAAATATCATGAGAATTTGGCGTTTTTCCTTCGCAGAATTGAAGCAGTAAGCGATTTTTTATTTCCCGAAGCAACAGAACAAGTATTCCGAGAGATATTGTGGGAGACTCCGTCGAAACTTATAGGAATGAAGGAAGCACTGAAAAACTGATTCCCTGTATGAAAAATAAAAGTGTGAAGCGTCGTTTCTTTGACTTTCAACAAGAAAACAGTACAACCGCTCGGCTTTATTTGAGGAAACACTGATAAATTATCAATATAAATAAAATTCTTATTAAATGGCTTCGTCGAAAATTCGTCTTTTTGGAGACTTTCCCTTCAAAATTTATTTCTCTTAGCTCGCTAAAAGAAAAAATTTGTTTAGAAAAATTCTCTCAAAAATACTATAATTTTTTTTTGACGAAGAATTTATCAGTGTTTCCTTAAGACTCTGAAAAAACGAAAATATCCCTCTTTCTGACCGTGCTTTTATGACTGAAATTAGAAACATTGCCATTATTGCTCACGTGGACCACGGGAAAACAACACTCGTAGATGGTTTGTTGAAGGCTGGTGGCGCTTTTACGGCACATGAGGAAATTGGAACATGTGTGATGGATAGTGATGCACAAGAAAAAGAACGTGGCATCACAATCTATGCAAAAAATGCTGCCATTCAGTATAAAGGAACTAAAATTAACATTGTTGATACGCCTGGACATGCGGATTTCGGGAGTGAAGTTGAGCGTGTGTTGAAAACAGTGGATGTGACAATCCTTGTTGTCGATGCCTACGAAGGGCCTATGCCTCAGACAAAATTTGTGCTTCGGAAATCTCTTGAACAAGGGAAAAAGGTTCTTGTTGTAGTCAATAAAATTGACAAACCGTCGGCTCGTCCCGAGTGGGTGATTGACCAGATATTTGATCTTTTTGTAAAACTTGGCGCTACACATGAACAACTCGATTTTCCTTATATGTATTCGATCGCAAGAGAAGAAATTGCGGTCAGAAATCTAGATGATGCAAAGAAAGATATCACACCGCTTTTGGACTTTATTTTGGAACACGTTTCTCCTGCAGATCATGACACGGAAACAAATTTCCGTATGCAACCGGCAACACTCTCCTACGACAATTTTCTTGGACGAATTGCGGTCGGGCGAGTACACGAGGGGAAGCTAAAAGCGAATCAGTCGGTTACTATTTTGACTCCCGAAGGAGAAAAACGAACCGGAAAAATTTCAAAAGTGTTTACGTTTCAGGGACTTAAACGCATCGAAGCGGAGGAAGTGGTCGCGGGAGACATTGTAGCCATTGCCGGTTTGGCAGATGTGTTTGTGGGAGAAACTATCGCGACGAGTCCGGATGCAACTCCTTTGCCAGCTATCAAGGTAGATCCCCCATCTCTCGCTATGTATTTCATGGTGAATGATTCGCCTTTCGCAGGGAAAGAGGGAAAATTTGTAACCAGTAGACAAATTCGAGCGCGGTTGGAAAAAGAGCTCGAAACCAATGTGGGATTGCATATAGATTGCACCGGTAAAAACGGAGACGAAATGAAGGTCTTTGGGCGAGGAGAAATGCATTTGGCAGTATTGATTGAAACAATGAGGAGGGAGGGCTTCGAACTGCAGGTTTCTCAACCTGAAGTAGTATTTCAGGAGATAGACGGCATAAAGCATGAACCGATGGAGAATGTTGTCGTAAATATTCCAGAAGAAGTGAGCGGGAAAGTGATTGAAATGATGTCTTTTCGGAAGGGGCACATGACAAATATGAAAACAGAAAACGGAATAACGCTTCTGGAATTTGAGATTCCCATGCGAGGACTTTTGGGGATTCGGTCAAATTTTATTATTCTTACCCGAGGAGAAGGAACGATGTATAGTTCTTTTGCTCGGATGACGCCCTATATGGGGGGGATTGAAAGGCGACAAGTTGGGTCTCTGATTTCCGGAGAAACGGGAGTTGCAACAGGGTATTCTTTGTGGAAGTTGCAGGAACGTGGACCACTTTTTATTGGTGCGGCAACACCTATTTACGAAGGGATGATTATTGGTGAACACAATCAAGGCACTGACTTGACTGTAAATCCCATCAAGGGAAAACAACTTACAAATGTGCGTTCTTCGGGAAATGATGACGCGATTAATCTTACTCCACCTATTCGAATTACTTTGGAAAAGGGGCTGGAGTATATCAAGGAAGATGAATACATCGAGGTGACCCCGAAAAACATTCGTTTACGGAAAAAATTTCTAACTGAGTTGGAACGAAAGAGGGGGAAATAGTGTTTCCTTGGTTGACAAAACGTTCTTGATTTTTACAATCGGTCGGCTTATTGTTCTTTTTGGTTTTCATGATTGCTTGGCTTTTGATTCCGGCAGGAATTCTCATGATTCTCTATGCAGAGAAGATAGTTGGGTTTAGCGGTGAAATAGCATGTGCAGAGAAATGGTTTGGCAGTGGAGGGACATACACGTTTATGAAACTTCTGGGACTGGCGGTGACCATTCTTTCCATTATGTGGATTTCGGGAGGACTTGAAATTTTCCTTCGCGCGACACTGGGAGTTTTTATACCGGGAGTCAAATAGGTTTAGGGGGGAACGGGTTTTCCTTAGATATTTCGTTTTATGAAAACGACAATAGGACAAGCGCGATTCTCCTAATGGAGACCCCGAAAAATAGTAGATTTTTTGGGGAGAGGAGGAGCGGGTAAAGTCACGAAGGGTCCCGACTTGTCGGGAACTGAAGTTACTGCAACCCCGCGACGACGAGGGGCTATAGCTCAATTGGCTAGAGCACCTGCTTTGCAAGCAGGGGGTTCAGGGTTCGAGTCCCTGTAGCTCCACCATTCTTCGCGTCAGTGAAGAATGCCCTTCGAAACTTTAGTGAAGAAGGGCTCTCCTATGTTCTGTCTTATGCGTTCCTTTTGCTTCGAATGGCAAGCCGATGATGACTTTGGGACCCGTCAAGACACCCAAAGCTCGCTCATGAGTTTATTTTTCTTTAAAACCGCGAGCGCGGGATAGCTGAGGACGAAGTAGCGAAACAACGAGTGTAGCGAGGAGTTCCGTGAAATGAGGACGAAGACTCCGCCGCGGCGGACATTGTTCCTTTTAATAGATAGGGTTGGTAGCTCAGTGGTAGAGCAGTGGCCTTTTAAGCCATTGGTCGCGGGTTCGAGCCCCGCCCAACCTACCATTCTTCGCGTCAGTGAAGAATGCCCTTCGAAACTTTAGTGAAGAAGGGCTGTTCAATATTTTATTGGGAATGTGCCTTTTGCTCCGAATGGCAGGCCAAACGATAGGCGAGAATCCGCATAATTCCGCGAAGCGGAATGGGTTCGATACGAGGAGCTAAGAAAAGAAAGCGACCGAAGGGCATTTTCTTTTCGTGTGACGACGTCACGACTGAACGAAGTGAAGGAGTATCCCCGCCCAACCCATTTTCTTTCTCAAAAAGTACAGGGCTTGTCCCTGTAGTTTTTTTCTCTTTTAGTATGGAGCGAGAACCCAAGAGATCGCGAAGCGATCGGGTTCGCCCTGTTTGCTCTCACTCCAATTCAAACGAATGTCTTTCTGAGTCCGCCCCACCTCGGTGGGCAGGTGTGGCGGGAGAAGAAACTTCTATATATAGCCAAACAATTATAAAATGACACAGCCTTTGTCATTCCGACCGGAGCGGAGGAATCCCTTAAAAAATGCAAGAGATCTCTCCACTCGCCCCGCTTTGGCGGGACTCGGTCGAGATGACAATACCGAAGGAATATTCTTTCATTTGTGTAATTTTATAATTGGTTAGCTATAATTCATATAATGAAGATCCTTCGGTCATCCCGCGTACG
>JAIPGU010000020.1 GCA_021735575.1 Candidatus Altimarinota bacterium
GAAGTGGAGGAATCCCTTGCACCCAAAAACAATACAAGGGATCTCTCCATTCCGTCCGCCTCAGGCGGACTTCAGTCGAGATGACAATATGGGGAAAGATTTTTTTCGATATGTCATTTTACACAGAAAAAACTATATTTAGAAAGAAAAGGTTATTTCGAAGATTCTTCTCCCTCGCCTGTGCTCGGGATCAGAATGACAACCGTTTTTTTGTATTTTAACTTTTAAGCTTTTCGACTTTTCGACTTTTTCACTCTCCTTATCATCATCCATGGAAAAACACATACCGCTCGCCAAATGCGTTTGATTCTTTTGCGAGGCTCGCATAAAAGCCGCCAAAACCATTCCAGTCCCAGAGCGCGAAGAAAAGCAGGCGCTCGGCGAACTTTTCCCGCCCAGAAATCAAAAGTCCCTCCGATTCCTACTCCCAGACGCAGAGAGGGGATTTGTGTGCCTTTTTCTGCCAACCATAGTTCCTGACGCGGAGCGCCAAAGGCGACGAGAATAACGTCAGGTCGTGCTTGTTGCACTTCTGTGAGTGTGTTCATGTCGCCATCTAATGTGCCGGCAATGTGGAGTTGGGGATACTTTTTTTGCATGGCTTGAGATGCTTTCTCTGCCACGCCAAACCCGCCGAGAAAAAACACAGATTTTTTTTCTTCCGCACAGATTCGACAAATCATTTCTGCCACTTCCACCCCCGGAATACGAGGGATACTTTTCCCGAGGAGTAATCGTCCGAGTATGGAGATACCCGATCCATCGCAAATATTTACTGTCGACTGGAGGAGGGATTGGAATTTTTTATTTTTTTGCGCTTCGACCAAAAATTCGGGATTGACGGTTGCGATCTGAGAAAATGAGTTTCCCGAAAGCATATTCCGAATTTCAGTTTCGAGTTCTTTTCTCGAAAGGGGATGAATGGGGATATGAAGGATAGATATTATTTTCGTCATATAAATTTCGGATTTTGAATGAAACATTTAAAAACTGGGGTTTATTTATAAAATTAAAAATTCAAAATTAAAAATTATTTTTACCTTTTGCCTTTAACATTTTACATTATTGAAGATATGAAATCTTTTACTCACAAAAACGAAGGTTTTACGTGTTGCGTCTGCGGAGCAGAAAACCCGCCAGCATCTGCTACGTGCCGGAATCATTGCTTGAAGTGTCTATATTCGCTTCATGTGGATAAAAATCCGGGAGATAGAGCAGAATCCTGCCATGGACGCATGAAACCCATACAGGTAGAAGTGGCACGAGGGAGCATGAGCGATATTGTGTTTCAGTGTGAGAAATGCGGAGTGGTAAAGAAAAATAAAATTGCGTCTGATGATGATCGGGAAACGCTCTTATCAGTTATCAGTGAGCAATAGGGAAAAGTAGCACGTAGTACGTAGTATGTATTATGTATAAAATCCCAAACAACAAGCACCAAATAACAAAGAAATATCAAATTCAAAATCACAAATCCAAAACAAAAAATCGTTTGAAATTTGGTATTTGGAATTTATTTGTTTTTTGGGATTTGTATTTTGTTATTTTTTATACGTGATACGTAATACATACTACGTGATACATACTACGTGATACGAAAATGTATACTCCCAGTATACACTGTATTTTCTTGTTATCTCGTAGTCTCGTTATCTTGTAATCTTCCCCATTTTCATGTATAATAGCAGGATTAAATGCATTTTTTATGAGCATAAACAGTCCTTCTTCCAATGAAATGAGAGAGGCAATTCAACCACCTGATCGCCAGGAGGAACGCGTACAACCAAAAGTGCATCCAGAACAAATAAACTCTGATGCCTGGCAAAGGAAAATAGATTCGGTGCTCGAAACGTTTCGGAATGCGCAGGAAAATCCCGAATTGAATGAACAAGACAAAGCCGATGTAGAACGCATGGTGCAGACTATTCCTGCTGGAGAGTTCCTTCGTCCTTCACCAGAAGAGTTGCAACTCATTTTTTTATCAGAGGATGTGATCGATTTTCATCACAATGAGAATGCACGGAGATCTATTGGGATGGGAGATCTTTTTGTGCGAGACCAAGAATTTTTACGTATTGGCGGAGTGGTGGGGAAGCGCTCTGTTTCTTTTACAGGGAAAGTTGGGTATTTGGATCGAAGTGGAGACTATATAGCCGTCTACGGAGGTGAAAAAATTGAAACACAGGTCTCGGAAGAAGAACAGCAAGGATTTGAAAAAGTGCAAACCTTCTCTGAGGAGGAAGAAAGAGCCGCGAAAGAATCTTTTCGACAAAATGTAGAAGTAATTGAAAAAGAAGAATCGGAGCTCGTATTGTCGGGGGCTGAATCTCTCAAAGGACAGGCCTTGCTCAATAATCCGGATTTTTCAAATAAATTAAACGACGTATGTGGAAGATTGGGCATAGACCGTTCTTGGCTTGAAAAGGTTATGTGGAAAGAATCGTCTGTGAACACAAAAGCTTTAAATAAAATTGGGGCTGTCGGATTGATACAATTTCTCCCGCGTACAGCAAGTTCTTTGGGAACTTCTACGGGAGCATTGCGTATGATGTCGGGAGTAGATCAACTCGATTATGTTGAAAAATATTTTTCTCCCTATAAAGGGAATTTATATTCTGTGGAAGATTTGTACATTGCAACATTTTATCCGGGGGCTTTAGGGAAATCGGATAATTTCGTTTTGGGCTCAGAAAAAGGAGACGATTATGCAAGACGTATTGCGGAGCAAAACAAAGGGATGTCTCATGGATCTTCATATCTCACAAGAGCGGATATAGAGCGGTTTATTAATTCTTAAAAACGAGAAAAGTGTCTTTTGGAAAGGATTTTTACAGTTTATAGAGAAAACGTTTTCTCAGTAATTGCAACCTGAATTTCCTAAAAAGGCTTGCCAATGCAGAAAAAGAGACCTTACAATCAAAGTAAGCTTTTTTGTATTTCTTAACCCACATTCAAAATGGCTAATATGTCAAAAGGCGATCTCGTTGCTGCCGTCGCAAAATCTTGCGGATGCACAAAAAAATGCGCTGGAGATGCTCTCGAAGCAGTTCTCGGTGCAGTTACTAAGACTCTTAAGGGCGGAGGAACCGTTACCTTGACTGGTTTCGGAACATTCAAATGTTCTCACAGAGCAGCTCGAACAGGAGTTAATCCTCAGAACCCATCTCAGAAGATTAAAATCCCAGCTCGAACTGTTCCAACATTCAAGGCTGGAAAGAACTTGAAAGAAGCTGTTCGATAATTCGAACCTTTTTTGAGAATAAGAAAAGACCCCGCCACGGCGGGGTCTTTTTACTTACGCGCTTACAAAAGAAACACAATGATTAATGAATAATGAGTAATGAGCAATAAAATGCAAAAAAGACGCGGCTTCCTAAAAATAACTCGTCTTCCTGAGTCCCGCGTATGCGGGATGAAGGAACTTCGTTATAAAGATTTGAAACGAAAATGAAGATTCTTCACCCTCGTCTATACTCGGGTTCAGAATGACAGTATTTATTTCCCCTCGTTTTTCGAACTTGCACGCCGTGGTGTGGATTTTTCACCGTTTCTGTTCGGTGCTTCTTTTATGGTTTTTTTGGATATTTTTTTATGTATCAGCGTTTCCTTTCCGTGTTTCCGTTTCCATTAAAATAAGACGTGAGAGACTCCATCTCTCGGACCATTTTTGAAAATTCATCTTGTTTCTTCCTGAGAGCTGTTTTTTCCTGAGAAATTTTTTCTTCCAGACCCTGAATTTCTTTCTGAAATTCTCGGATATTCTTTTTGTGTTTTTCAACAAATTCCTGGATTTGCTCTTTCAATTTCACGACGGTTGCGAGCGGATCATCTCCACTATTTCCCCCTGATTGTTTGTTTTCTTCCTCTTTTGGAGAAACGATAATTGGAGGAACGGAAGTGCTCTCAGGAGACGAAACTTCTTTTTTAGGAGGGTCAATTGAAGTAATAATAGGTTCTTCTTGTTTTGGTTTTTTCTCGCTATCTTCTTTCGCACCAGAAAGAGGAGTGATTGGATTTGATTCGTTATTTCCGGTTTTTGGATCAAAAGAAATGAGAGGAGAGGGGTCTTTTTGAGACGGTGTTCCAAAGATATTTGTCTTTTGTTCGACAGGGGAGGCGGTTGTTGGAACTTCTCCCAAAGGACTAATATTCTTCTCCTTCTCTCCATTCGTGTCTCCTGCGGGAGTCGAGGGAGATGGAGGAAAGGGAGAGGGCTCTGTTGTCTTGGGAGGAACGGATGTTCCTCCTCCCACTGGGGGGAAGACGGTATTTTGTTTCACAACTGGATTTTCTTCCTTTTCCGGTGCAGGAGTAGCAGCGGGAATAGGAGCAGAAGGAGTAGTAGGAGATGCGGTGTCCTCTTGCGTTCCATTCTGAGAAATGGAAGGGGTTCCTTGTCCTGTCCCTGTGGGGGATGGTGACGTTGGAGGGGGAGGAGGGGGTGTGGGAGTCGTTCCCCCCGATGCATTGTTATTGGCATCTTTTGCATCATCATCTCCGCCGAGTCCGAAATGAAATTTTACCATGCTGGTTTGTTTGAGCAATTTGCTTTTGAAAAATTTGACTTTTTTAAAGTCTTCGGGATACTATACAGGATTTTTGAAGAAAAATCAATACTTTTTGACACCTTTCCCTCGTGAGTATGCTGGTTCATCGTGCATCCGACTTTGAAAAGAAAGCACGAGACGCCCTGAAAAAAATTCAGAAAGTGGAAGGATTGGGTGTTTTTTATGCAAATTTTTTGGGGAAAAAGAGTGAGTTGAATGATTTTTTAAAGTCGTTAAAAGATTTGCCGGCAGAAGAAAAGAGAGATATCGCTCCCGTGATTCAAAAAATAAGAACTGAATTGCAGAATGATTTTGATGCGAAGCAGGCTTTTTTGAGAAAAAAAGAATTGGATGAACGTCTTGCATCTGACTGGTTAGATGTGACGAAAGAATTTCCTATTAAAAAAGGTTCGATTCATCCTATTTCTCGTGTTCAAAGAAGAGTAGAAGAAATTTTTACGTCTATGGGATTTGAAATTGCCGATGGTCCGGAAGTAGAAACGGAATGGCGAAATTTTGATGCGCTAAACGTGCCTTCGTCTCATCCCGCTCGTGATATGCAGGATACTTTTTGGGTATCAAGCCGTTCACAGGATCCGCATGAGAATACAGTGCTTCGGACTCATACTTCTTCGGTTCAGATTCGGAAAATGATGGAATATGGCGCTCCAGTAAGAATTATTGTGCCAGGAAGGGTTTATCGGAATGAAGCGGTGGATGCATCACATGATGCAACGTTTTATCAAGTAGAGGGGCTTTTGGTGGATAAAGGAATTTCACTGGCACACCTGAAAGGGACAATTCAAGCGATGCTTTCTGAACTTTTTGAAAAAGAAGTACTCGTTCGCTTCCGACCGGGATATTTTCCTTTTGTGGAACCAGGATTGGAGGTGGATTTTTCGTGTTTATTATGTAATGGGAAGGGATGCAGAGTGTGTAAGCATTCTGGATGGGTGGAGTTCATGGGAGCGGGGATGGTTCATCCCAATGTGCTTCGCAATGGAGGAATCGATCCAGAGGTGTATTCTGGTTTTGCTTTTGGGTTTGGTTTGACGCGTCTGGTTATGATGCAGTACGGAATTGATGATATTCGTTTGCTTTTTTCTCAGAAAAAGTCTTTTTTGTCTCAGTTCTAATGTTTATTTCGTTCCTCTAATTTTTTGTTCATGAATAAATTTCAGCAACGCGTTGAGAAATTCCCGAAAGAAATTCAGTTCTTAATTCAAAAAGGACGAGATCAGAAGTTTATTACCGAACAAGAATTAATGAAGGCGGTTCCCAATATCGAGGAAAATCTTATTTTGCTCGATGAGTTATATGAATTTTTTTTGGATGCGGGAGTGGAGATTATTGATGTGCGAGAGGAGAAAATTTGGAAAGAACGCCAGCAAAAAAAAGCCGCAGGGGAAGAGGTAGATGATGTACCCGAAGATGTTCCTATTGAAGTAGTAGAAAGTTCGGATGATGATTCAGAAGACGATGCACAAGAGGAGGATGAAGAACCAAAAACGGTTGATTTATCTGAAATTTCGAATGACTCGGTACGTATGTATCTGAATGAAATCGGAAGGATTCCCTTGTTGACTGCCAAGGAAGAAGTGGATTTGGCAAAACGTATTGAAAGAGGGGATTTATCCGCAAAACAAAAGCTGGCTGAATCAAATCTGCGCTTAGTGGTTTCTATTGCAAAGCGTTACATTGGGCGAGGATTGCCATTTTTGGATTTGATGCAAGAGGGAAATTTCGGATTGCTTCGGGCGGTGGAGAAGTTTGACTACCGAAAAGGATTTAAGTTTTCGACGTATGCCACGTGGTGGATTAGGCAAGCAATAACACGCGCTATTGCCGATCAAGCGCGGACTATTCGTATTCCGGTTCATATGGTGGAAACCATCAATAAGCTTCGTTATACGCAGAGGAGGCTTCAACAGGAATTGGGGCGAGAACCGCTTCCCGAAGAACTTGCGGCAGAAATGGATTTGGAGGTGAAAAAAGTGAATTACATTTTGAAAATTTCCCAAGACATCGTGTCGCTTGAGGCGCCCGTGGGAACGGAAGAAGATTCGAAACTTTCGGATTTTATAGAAGATGAAGCAGCTGTTTCTCCGTTTGAGACAGCACATAGAAAAATGATTAAAGAAAACATAGGGGATTTATTAGAATATCTTTCCGCGCGGGAACAAAAAATTATCAAAATGCGTTTCGGTATTGAAGATGGAATTCCTCATACATTGGAGGAGGTAGGGCGCGAATTTAATGTGACACGTGAGCGTATCAGACAGATTGAAGGGAAAGTGCTTGAGAAATTGAGAGATCACCCGATGTCTATTAAGATAGAATAGAAAAAGATTGCGAGACTACGAGATCACAAGATTACGAGTGAAAAATACAAAAAATATTGATTTTTTAGTGAGAAGCAGTACATTCCATCCGAAAAAAATGAAACAGGAATTACAAGGAAAATTTTTATCTAGTCTATACGTTTCAATAGATCCTGTTGTCTCGTCATCTCGTTATCTCGTAATCTAAATTTATGGCAAAAAAAGATATAAAAGTCCCGATGAAGAAGATTCTCGTAACCAAAGAAGGGTTGCAAAAATTAGAAGAGGAACTGAAATACTTGATAGAAACGCGAAGAAAAGAGGTGGCAGAAAGGTTAGCGGAGGCTATTTCATATGGAGATTTGTCTGAAAATTCGGAGTATGATGAGGCGAAAAACGAACAAGCTTTTGTGGAACTTCGTATCACAGAATTGGAGGAGCAAATTAAATCTGCCGAAATTATTACCGAATCAAAAGAAAAAAAGGGAGTGGTTGGTATCGGTTCAACGGTGTTTCTTCGTCTTCCCAATAAAGAGGAGCATGAGTATGCCATCGTTGGATCAACAGAGTCCGATCCCACTATGCACCGTATTTCAAATGAATCGCCCGTAGGAATGGCTATTTTAGGAAAAAAAGCGAAGGAGACGGTAGAAGTGGTAGCTCCAGGAGGGAAGTACAAGTATGAAATATTGAAGGTTTCCTAGGGGAATGCTCAATAGAAAACAATGTAAAATGTTAAAGGTAAAAGGTAAAAATAATTTTCAAGTTTTAAGCACTAAAAAGAATCTCGGCATTTGAATTTTGGATTTGTTTGAAATTTAGAATTTGAAATTTATTTTAAAATTTTCTTACAATTTATTGCTGTGTGTATCTAATAGGAAACGATGTACAAAAATGATAAAGAAGATATCAGTTCCAGGTTCAAAGTCCGTCTCGGTGCGGGCGGTTTTTCTGGCGGCGCTTTCCAAGTCGCCAACGGTGCTTCGAAATGTTCTCGAATGCGATGACACTAGATTTTTAATGGAAGCTTTGGTTCGTTTAGGAGTAGGATTCGATTCACTCCCTAATGGAAACCTGAGGGTCAGTCCTCCGAAAGTTTTTTTGGGGAACAATTCTGAAAATTTTATTGGGAATGCTGGAACACCGGCGCGATTTTTGGGTGCGCTTTCCTTACTAACTCAGGGGGCGTTCTCCTTACATGGGGTAGATCGTATGCATGAGCGTCCATTTGAGGATTTATTTGATGCGGTTCGTTCGCTGGGCGTACAGATAAAATTTGAAGGACAAACTGATTTTTTACCGGCGCAGTTTACAGGACCGGATAAAATCCAAAAAAATTCAGTTTCTGTGTCCGGATCAGTTTCTTCTCAGTTTTTGAGTGGTCTTTTACTGGTAGCACCGAGATTACCGGAGGGATTGACGATTGAAGTGACCGATGAGATCAAATCTCGTCCGTATGTCGAAATGACGTTGGAAATGTTAAAAATATGGGGAGTAAAAGTGGAAGTATCTGAAGATTTTCAAAACTTTCGTGTTGCACCAGGTTTGTGCAGTCCCGGGGATTTTTCAATCCCGGCAGACTGCTCCTCGGCGAGTTATCCTATCGCTTGGGCGCTTCTTTCCGGAACACCTCTCTGTATTAAAAATTATGGAACACGTACCTTGCAAGGAGACGAAAAGTTTTTGGATGTTGCTCAAAATATGGGAGCCAAAATTCATCGCGAAGGGGACACGGTCGAAATCAGTCCCCCGGTCAAACTTCGCGCAATTGGGAAGATGGATTTTTCAACGATGCCGGACGTTTCCATGACGGCTATGACGCTGGCAATGCTTGCAGATGGCGTTTCCGAATTCCATGGTGTAGAGAGTTTGCGTCTCAAAGAGTGCGATAGAATCGCCGCTATGGAGCAGGGGATTCGGAGTTTGGGAGGAGAGATTGAGATACGGGGAGATATCGTAACAATTATTGGTAGGGACATGCCATGGCATGTCCCTACGGAAGAAATAAACTCTTTTGATGACCATCGTATTGCCATGGTGTTTGGGATTCTGAGGAGCGTTTTACATCTTGATTTTCTAATCACTGACGAAGATTGTGTTTCCAAATCCTGGCCCGATTTTTGGCTTCATGTGGCAGAATGGGAAGGGGCTTTGCGTTCGGTTTCCGGCGTTATTGTGGAGAAACCCCCTTTACCCCGTGAAATTCCACAAAGTGGAAATATTTCACGGGGTAAGCCCCCCCTTACAAAGGGGGGCAATATGTTTCTTATCGTGAAGAAACCGCGAAAATCCCATGCATGGCAATTTCCGCAAGGCGGAACGGAAAACGGAGAAAATGGTATAAATACAGCTAAAAGAGAATTGGAGGAAGAGTGCGGATCAGACTTACGTGTTCGATTTAATCCTGAATATTGGATTGGAGAGTACCGTTATTTTTTTCCGAAAGGTTTCGTGCGTCACAAGCCTCATATTCGAGGAGCGCGGACACGTTTTTTTCGAGCAGAATATGTGCAGGGAGAAGTGAAAATTAATACAGATGAATTAGAAGATTGTGCGTGGGTTACGAAGGACAAACTCCCTGATTTTTTTGAAAAAGATTATTGGGAAGCGGTGCAGAAATTTCTTTGAAATTTTAATTACGAATTAAGAATTACGAATGACGAATTATGTATACTGGGAGTATACGCGCGTCAATAACTTCATTGTTTTCGTTATCCGCCACGGCGGATAACTCGCCTTATTTCGTTATCTCCTCCTTTCCCCAAAAAATCTACGATTTTTCGGGGACCCCTTTCTTTGTCATTGCGAGCCTGAAGGGCGTGGAAATCTCTTAATTATATAGAAGATCCTTCACTGCGTTCAGGAAGACATATAATTATCGTCTTTCTGAGTCCGCGAAGCGAGCGAAGAATCTTCCCTATAATTCCCCATCATTTTTCTATTATATTTTGAGATTACTTCCCTTCGACGAGGCTCAGGGCATTATGACAGGAAGAGTATACCTACTAGATCTAGTAGGTACCCACTACATGGAGTGGGTCATTCCCAGTGGAGCATGTTTTGTTTGAGTTGGATTTTTGTCCCGCCAATGGTTTTGGTAGAATTTCCTTTTGGGTTATTGTGAAGCCAACGGAGACAGTCTGATGTTTCATCAAAGCTTGGGGGGCGTTTGGCTATGAGACGGAGGAATTCAGATTGAAGAATTACGGGAAGTGCAAGAAATTCAGGAAGGGCTCTATTTCGCGTTTGTAGGGACATGCCATGGCATGTCCCTACGGAATGCATAATAAATTTTTCGGTTTCTCCAAAAATCTCACTTTCGGTTACAAATACTTTTTCCAGATTGGGGGTTATTTTTCGAAGTTCGGGAACTACTTTATGCCGGATAAGATTGCGCTCGTATGTTACATCTTCATTACTTTCGTCGGTAATATATTGTACGTTGTATTTTTTGGCATATTGTTCGATGTCAGACTTGGGAACATTCCAAAAAGGCTTCGTCGAGGTATCAAAAGGTGAAAGTCCTCCCGCTCCGCATCCTTTGGTCAGTCGAAAGAGCATCGTTTCCACCAAATCTGTCGCATGATGGGCGGTAAGAATTCTCACTGCGCCGAAATCTTTTTGCGCCTTTTGGCTCAACCGTTTCCGTTCTTTTCTCCAAAACTCTTCTCGATTTTTTGCCGGAAGGGTTTTGAGATGCTCCTCATAAAATTTTATCTTCTTTATCGAACAATTTTTTTGTACAAAGAGTAAGTCTTTCTTGGATTGTGCGCGCGCGCCATGGTCAAGATGAAAGACTGAAAGAAGCGCTGTGGAAATGGTTTTGCTCGCCACATGAAGCAGAACCATAGAATCCACACCTCCCGATACTGAGAGGAGGAGTTTCTTGCCAGTGAGGTTTTCGTGTTTGAGAAATTTAATAAAAGTTTTTTCAAGAAGATTCATGCGGAAGTATGACGGTAAGAATGTTAAATGCTAAAGGTAAAATGTAAAAATAAATCCTAATATTCAATGTTTAAATATTGAGATTTGAAATTTTTTTTAACATTTAAAATTTTACCTTTTACATTATTCCCCCGTGCTTCCGAATCCTCCACGTGAAATTTCTTCGGGAGAGTGATCTTCGGTGAATTCGACTTTTTCGGTTTGGACAAAGAGTCCCTGAGCTATTCGTTCCCCGCGTTCAACTGTTACCGCATTGTCTGAGAAGTTATACACTTGAATTTTGATCTCGTCTTTTTCTCCATGATAATCAGCGTCAATGAGACCTATGGAGTGGGGGAATACGAGAGATTTTTTGCGTGGAGTGGAGCTACGCGGAAGAATGAGAAGGGCGAGATTTTGCGGGCATTTAATAATTACATTGCCCGGCACAAATCCGATTTCATTCGGTGGAATCACAGTTTCTTCTCGTGCGAGTAGATCAAAGGCGAACGATCCTTTGGTTTCGTACTTGGGGAGAGGGAGTGAGGAATCAACTCTGTAGATCTCAACGTTCATATGGGATGATTATTAGTGATTGCTGAGTAATTTTCAATATAAAAAAGATATTCGATTCTTTCTTTTTTTGACAGCAAAAAAAGAAACAAAAAAACTGGTTGCCTGTTGTTGTCTCGCGAAACGACAAATCCACTCACTCGCTAAAATACCCCAACTCCCCCGCACCTTTTGAACTATAAATATTCAATTTGTATCCAATGAATGAAAATATTCGATCGTGAAATATGAAACCAAACTCAGATGTTCAAAAGGTGCGGGGTCAGACACTGGGTATTTCTTAACGCTCGTTTCGTGGTGTCGTTTTAACTCTCGACATCAAGCGGCAACAGATACAAAAGAGCTATTTAGTGTCCACAGAAAATTTTTTCTCGTCATTTATGACGCGTATACTGGGAGTATACATTTTCCTTGCTCCCCACTTGCAAAAATCCCTATTTTTGCGAGAATCTACACCTCATGAAAAAATTATTATACGGTTTGAGTTTCTTACTTATTTTCCCTGTATGGGCGCAAGAAATAGCCCCTGCAGAAGAAACTCCTGCATTTGAAGAAGAGCGTATTATCCCTCAAATTTTAGTGGATGCGTTTGTTGAAGTCGGAAAGAAGGTATTGTTCGATGCTTCCTCGACGAAAAAAATCGCACTCACTAATGGAGCACCGGTGTACTCTTGGGATTTTGGAGATGAGAGTCGTATGCAGTGGGGAGAAAAGATAGCTCACTCATATGAACGACCGGGAAGGTACACGGTTTCGCTTTCTGTGAGGCAAGGACGTGAACGAGAAACGGTGGTGAAAGATATTGTTATTTTTGATAAAAAAGGTGTTTTTGTTTCAGATAATGAGGCATTTATCGACATTGTGTCTCAAGCCGGAGAGCATGGAATTTGGTTGCAAAGTATTCCGTATGAAAAGGCGGAAACGGGATTTTCAGCGGAAGAAGATTTTATCCGCCGTTTACAAGAAAAAGTAGAATTTTTGCGAGAATCGGATGTTATTATTTTTTCCACACAGTCGTTTTCAGGATTACAGAGTTTCGCTCAGTTTTGGAGAAAATTGTCGGAAGAAAAAAAGTTTGATCTTGCTTCCAAACTTTTAGTTCAAGTATCAGATGTTTCGTTGGAAAAAGCTTCAAAGCTTATGCAGCCGATTTTTTCCATTCTCCATCCTCAATTTATTCTGCTGACTCGTCCTGAAGCACTGAATCCGATTTTTGAGCAAGCGGGATATGGAGGAGAGGTAATTGAAAAAATAAAAGCACGAGGGATCGAATATCGTATTATTGATGAAAGGAGCTCAACTTCTCCTTTTTTAGTTCTTTCGAAATTAACGACTTATTTTGTTTCTCATGGGATTTCGCAAAATGTGGTATATCTGCTCTTGGCGGTACCGTTTATTGTTTTTGTGATTTCGTTTCTGAGACAGTTTGTCGGGTTTTCGACATTTGGAGTGTATGCCCCACTTATGCTGGCACTGAGCTTTTTGGTGCTGGGGTTGAAATTCGGTTTTTTTGTTTTTTCGGTCGTGATGCTCGTGAGTTATTTGATACGACTTCTTTTTGAAAAAGTGGAATTGCTCTACATACCCAAAGTTTCGCTTCTTTTGAGTCTCCTGTCTTTGTCTTTTTTCTTGGTACTGGGGATTGCCGCCGTTTATTTTGATTCCACTATCAATCTGTCTTTGACAATCTTCCCAATGCTTGTGATGGCAACTCTATCGGAAAAGTTTCTGTCTGCGCAGTCTACCGAAGGAACGCGTTTAGCGCTTCTCACGGCAGGAGAAACCGTATTGGTTTCATTTATCGGTTATGCGTTTATTACGTGGGGATGGATGGAGAGTGCTATTTTGGCAATGCCAGAGAGTATTCTTTTGCCAATTTTTGGAAATGTGTGGCTTGGACGGTTTACGGGGTTGCGTCTCAGTGAATATATAAAATTTCGCGCTCTTTTCCGTGAAGAATCTACTGAGGAAGAGGAAGAATAAAATATGAACTTATGAATTTTCTCAAGAAATCAAAAGACATTCTCGGCATTAATGCTCGAAATTTGCATTATATAGCGCGATATAATTCGCCCACAGCCAAGAGACTTGCGGATGATAAGGTGTTTACAAAACATTTTCTGTCTTCTCGCGGGATTGGAGTGGCAAAATTGCATCATGTGATTCGGAATTATACACAGTTAACACCGGATTTTTTCACTTCTCTTCCCGATTCTTTTGTGATTAAACCGAACCGAGGGCTCGGGGGAGGTGGTATTTTGGTTCTGGTTCGAAAACAAGGAAGTGAGTGGATTACTCCTTCGGGGAGGAAGATTAATTCGGAATTTATGTATAGGCACTGTATTGAGATTTTAGATGGAAAGTATTCCATTTCTGGAACGTATGATACGGTCATATTTGAAGAACGCTTGGAGCCGCATCCTGATTTTCGAAAACTGACTGACGTTGGTCTGACGGATGTGAGAATTATTGTTTTTAACGGCGTTCCGGTATTGGCAATGCTTCGTGTTCCAACCTATGAATCAGAGGGGAAAGCAAACATGGAGATAGGGGCTATTGCGCTCGGGATTGATATTGGAAACGGTCGTACAATAAGTGGAGCGCAATATTCAAATTTTGTGAGAAAAATGCCGAATGGGAATTCGGTTGTGGGGTTCCAAGTGCCTTTTTGGGAGGAAACCTTGTATTCGGCGGCAAAAATACAGAATGCTACCAAGATTGGATTTATAGGGGTGGATTTAGTTATTACAAAAACCGGGGTCAAAGTGCTAGAGATTAACGCTCGTTCGGGACTTAAAATTCAAATTGCCAATAGAATCCCGCTTAAAACAAGGCTTGAAAAAGTAGGAGACTTAAAAGTGCTGACACCCGAAGACGGTGTGGAAATTGCAAAAACACTTTTTTCTCAAAAATCTTCCGTGGACGAAGATCGATCATGCAAACCGGTTGTGGGTATATTTGAGTCGCTTATATTGAATGCTGATAAACCTTGCACGTTGCATGCCAAAATTGATCTTTTGGCGGAATCAAATGTGATTTCTCCACGATTTTATGATGGATCTATTTTAGATATTACTTTAGCAGGGAAACGACTTAAGCTTCCAGTGGAGAAGGGGAGAGTGACAGGGGCAGATGTAAAACTTGCCGGGAAATTTTTAACAGAATTTTTTATTGATCCGAGTAAAAAAGAGGGGATTGAACCGGAAGTGCTCACTTCACAGCTGGATGAGAAGATGATTCGAAGTGTGGATGAGCGTTTGTGTGAGATAGATGAACAAATAAAGCTTCTTTCTTATATTAATCCGAGGAATTTGGAAGAACAGAGAGCCTTGTTTTTGGCGAACCCTGAGTTTTCTCCACGGTTTTTTTATCGAGAATGTGATTTGGACTTGGAACAACTACGACGAGATTTAAAACGTATTCCGGAAGTGGATCATGTATTAATGCATTTATTTCGAGAGAAAATTGAGGAAGTAGGGCATAAAATCAGTCTTGTTGAGTCGGTGGGAACGGATGATTTTGAAAATCGATCAAAGCAATCTTTTGGATCGGTTACGGAAACAACCTATCGTCATGCGATTGAATTTTTGAAAAAAAATAGCAATAAGGTGCGTCCTGACAAAAGTCAGGAGTTGGACTTGAAAGCAGCTGTGGAGCTTTTGGAAGCGTTCTTAAAATCTCATAAATTATCTCATTGGAAGATAAAGATAAAAGAAGATTCGGTTTCCGATATTCAGGTAACAAAATATCATGTTATTTTGCTCAAAAAAGATGCTGTTTTCCAGGAAAATCGTCTTCAGGCGCTTTTGGCACATGAGATAGGAACGCATGTGTTTCGGTTTGAAAATGGGAAAAGACAGCCATTTCGTATTTTTGAAAGAGGAACGGCGGGTTATTTACAAACAGAAGAAGGCTTGGCGATTTGGAATCAAAATCGTCTCAAGCTTGATCTGGGAGACAAGACATTGACTCCTGCTTATCAAGTGGTGGCACTTCATTTGGCAAAAAAAATGTCGTTTTGTGACTTGTTCCACTATCTTCGGAATACGTATGATCTGACGGAAGATTTGGCATGGAAACTTTGTATTAAATCCAAACGAGGATTTAAAGATACCGTTGTCTCGGGAGCGTTTACAAAAGATGCATTATACTTCACGGGACACAGGGAAGTGGAGAAGTTTATAAAAAAAGGAGGAAAAATAGAGGATTTGTATGTAGGAAAAATTACAATCCACGATTTAAAGCTCATGAAACAGGTGGAAGGATTGAAGCCAGCGAAGTTTTTACTCTGAAGAGAGTGAAAAAGTTCACCCCATGAAATCTCCGCTATGACGGAGAATCCCGACAAAGTCGGGATTATTTCACGGGGTAAAAAGCTCAAAAGTCGAAAAGTTGCAGGGTGTATACTGGGAGTATACAAAAACAGTATCAAGTATTATGTATAGCTAGTTCAATATAAAAAGTCATAAAATTAAACATAAGAAAAAAGTTCAAAAGGATTACAACGAAATTCACGTCTGATTGCCTTGGCTTGAGCCCATTTTTTCTCAATAGGATTAAGATCAGGACTGTAAGGG
>JAIPGU010000021.1 GCA_021735575.1 Candidatus Altimarinota bacterium
ATTGCTTGGAGCTTCGGTGGTATCTTTTTTTGTGGGGGAACATACGGATGCGGGAGTGATTGCGTTTATTGTGCTCCTCAACGCGGGGGTTGGTTTTGTGCAAGAATTTCGAGTCGAGCGAACGTTGGAATCACTGAAGAAGATGATTCACCCGGAGATTCGCGTTATTCGGAACGGAGAAGCCACGATGATTGCCACTGAATTTTTGGTTCCAGGGGATATTGTACTTTTGGGGGAAGGAGACAAAATTCCGGCAGATGGAATTGTGCGAGAAGCACATGCTTTTCGTATAGAAGAATCAGCACTGACCGGAGAATCAATCCCGATAGAAAAAAAAGAAAAAGAAGAGGTATTCATGGGGACATCGGTGGTGCATGGATCGGGAGTATTTGAAGTACAGGAGACAGGAATTCGTACTCGATTTGGGAAAATAGCGAAACTCACCGCTGAAACAGAAAAAACACCTTCGCCCCTTCAAAAAGAACTGGCGTATATAGGTCTTTTCGTAACAAAATTAACAACCATCATTTGTGTCGGACTTTTTTTTGTCGGAGTATGGAAAGATTTTTCGCTTTTGGAGAGTTTGCTTTTTGCTGTATCAGTAGCGATTGCGGCGGTTCCCGAAGGTCTTCCGACAACCATTACCATTGCTTTAGCGTTAGGAGCGACAGTGCTTGCACGAAAAAAAGCGGTGATAAAAAAATTGTCTTCGGTTGAAGCGTTGGGATCGGTCACAACAATTTGTTCCGATAAAACGGGAACGCTTACACGCAACGAGATGACAGTGCGGGAAATATATGTGGCAGACCGTTCTATTTTTGAGGTTTCGGGCATTGGATATGATCCTCATACTGGGAAAGTTGAATACGTTGGAGGGGCTGAAAAAAAAGGGAAAAAAGAAGCACTCTTACAACAACTGATCGAAATATGTGCGTTATGTAATGAAGCGAAGCTGGAAAAGAAAAAAAATGATTGGCGCGTTCTGGGTGATCCGACCGAAGGGGCGCTTCTCACCTTGGCTCACAAATCAAAGTTATTTCAAAAGAAATGGGCTTCTTTGAAAATAAAAGAGATTTTTCCGTTTGATTCAGAGCGAAAACTCATGTCTGTCGTGTTTGATAAAAGAGTATTGGTCAAAGGTTCTCCGGACCAATTATTGGAACAATGTGCTTTTTGGTCTGATGGAGTGACGGTACATCGCATGACACCGGAAAAAAGAAGACGTATACAGGAACATTACCAGAGAATGGCGGAGAACGCCCTGCGTGTTTTGGCGTGTGCGCGACGGGAACAGGTACCACATGAAGAAATTACTTCCGAGACTCAGGCGGAAAAAAATCTTGTTTTTATAGGTCTTGTGGGAATGATTGACCCCCCTCGTGCGGAAGTAAGAGATGCTGTCAAAAAATGTCGCACCGCTGGTATTAGGACGATTGTAATCACGGGAGATTTCGGAGTGACCGCCGAAGCGATTGCACGGGAACTTGGGATTGTAGAGGGGCAAAAAGTAACAGTGCTTACCGGAAAAGAAGTTTCCAAAATGACAGATAAGGGTTTATCAACGCTTCTTGCCGACAGGACGACTCCGGTTATTTTTGCGCGAAGTATGCCGGATCAAAAAATGCGTATTGTGCAACTCCTGCAAGCGCAAGGAGAAGTGGTCGCTATGACCGGAGATGGGGTGAATGACGCACCTGCGCTCAAAGCCGCTGATATCGGTGTGGCGATGGGGATTTCCGGAACGGAAGTATCGAAAGAGGCGGCAACGATGGTGCTGACCAATGATTCTTTTGCGTCTATTGTAACCGCAGTAGAAGAGGGGAGGCGGATTTATCAGAATCTCAAGAAATTCGTCTGGTTTATTTTTTCCTGCAATATTGGAGAACTGTTTGTTATTTTTTTCGCCATTGTTTTTTCTTTTCCGCTCCCGTTAACAGCGGTCTTGATTTTGGCGGTGGACTTAGGGACGGATATCCTGCCAGCCATCGCGCTGGGAGTGGACGAAGCGGAAAATGGTCTCATGAAACGTCCTCCTCGCAGTATTCATGAGAAATTATTGAACAAAAAATTTATTCAATATTTCGTATTGGTAGGAATCGCAATTGGGATTTCGGTGACGGGAGCGTTTCTTTGGACCCTTCGTTCCGGCGCGGATTTGCTTCACGCACAAACAGTAGCGTTTACCGCTCTCGTATGTGTACAGTTGGTGAATGCATTTTCGGCGCGTTCTGAAAAACAATCTGTTTTTCGACAGAATGTATTCGGGAATTTGTTTCTGTTTGTTGCGATACTATCTTCGGTCTTGCTGGTTTTGGTAATGGTCTATGTTCCGTTTTTTAATACGCTTTTGGGAACAATCCCGCTCTCTCTTCGTGATTGGAGCGTCATATTTTGGGCATCTCTCATCCCGTTGGTCGTGATAGAGGGGAGAAAAATGATACGCGCGCGATGTGATTGACATTTTCCAATAAAACTTTTAAAAATACTTTGTATTTATTTTATTGGAGAAAGATGTCGGAAGTCTTGGACGAGAGTATCGGTACTTCCGAGGAAGCAGTAAGTCTCGGAAGGTTTATTATACAAGGACTTATGGATTTTGTTCGTCAAAAAGTGAGAGAATATGCTTTTTTAGAGAAAGGGAAAAAAAATGATCATGGCAATAATAGTCCTTGGAATTCTCTTGTGAGTCAGATGAATGTTCAGCGAGAATCTCGAGGGGTGGGATCGGAAACAGTTGCTTCTTTGCAAATCTATCGTTTGCGGGTACTCGAAGCACTAAAGAGGGCGGAAACACAAAAGGGCGAACCGCTTGAGGGAGTATTTGAAGTACCGGCTCATGTGCATTTTTGGCTTCAGGCATTGCGGGAAAAAGACCCATTCAAATTGACGTTGGAATATGATTCCAAACTTAATTTGGAATCAAATGCCGTACATGAAGCACAACCTCAGTATAGGGAAATGGTTTCGCAGTGCATGCGTGCCTTGATTCAAAATTTATCAGAATTGGAAGATCAATTTGGAGCGCGGTCTGATGAAATTTCAGAAATTTTAAAGACACAGTCTCTCCTTATTGTTACCAATCATGATACGTGGTTGACGCAACTTTTTACGACGTATTTGATGCAAAAAACTCTCCCGAATTTTGATGTATCGCAGAATAAAATGTTGATTGGTCCCGCTCTGACGACATTTGGGCAATTAGGAATACTGAATGCTGATATATTTGCGCGGGCTTTTTCAGACGTTATTTTGACTCTGCCAGATACTGAGAGAGGGCGTCCTCCTGAGATTGATAAGAAACAAATAAGTATGTTTTTAACACAGACGCTTCGGTTGTTAAGTGAAGCGAGCAAAGGGCAAGGAAACGCAGTCCATTTGGCTCCTTCGGGAACAACGGATATAAAAAATAATGGGCATATACAGCTTGTTCCACCCGCGCATTCGACTCAGGCACTCCTTGCAAAATTTCATGAAAGGATGTCTATCCTTCCGATTGGGTTTAATGCGGGGAATACATATCAAAATGGAAAGGGAATCCCCCGGCGTGGGAGAGTGCAAATGCGGATGGGGGATATAATTCCTCCCGGTAGTTTCCAAAAAGAAAACATAGGACCAGAAGTAATGAACCAGATTGCGGGACTGGTAGTCAATAACAGAAATGACGTTGTCGGAATATTTGATCCAAGTTTTGTGAAACATAGTTCATCCTAGCGAAGCATTTCCAGTGCACTCTGGAGTAACGCGCGGTTGTATCCGTACCGCATTCGCATTGGTCCGAGAATTCCGATGGTTCCATGAACTTCTGGTACTTCAAAGCGTGTGACGAGCATAGCGCAGCTGGAAATTTCTTCTAAAACATTTTCTTCTCCAATGCAAATTTTTACTTCATTTTCCTCAAGGTTGAGAGATCGGAGCATTGTTTCAAATCGTTCACGTCCTTCCAGTATTTCAACGATTTGTGCGGCACGTTCGGGTTCCAGGATAAATTCAGGACTGCGCAGAACATTGGAGAGTCCCAAATAAAATGTTCGGTCGTTTCCCACGATGAGGAATGCCACATTTCCGGAGAGTTGCGCCACGAGTCGTAAAATATCAAACAGGATTTCTTTCTTTTTTGCTAGTCGGTAGTCGGCGGTATATTTCTGAAAAATAGCTTGGATTTGATCTTCCTCTTTCACGTCCTGTTGAAGCAATTCATCGACAAAAAACCGATATCCTTTTTGGGTGGGGATTTTCCCGGATGACACATGGGGAGATCGGATAAATCCAACCTCTTCCAGCAATGCGAATTCATTCCGCACGGTGGCGGAAGACACATCAAAGTGTTCTTTGAGGAGTAACTTCTTGGAAGCGACCGGCATGGCCGATTCTATAAATTCGCTGATGAGAGCGGAAAGTATTTGGAGCGTTCGGTCTTTCATGAGGGACAGTCTAAAAGTTCAAGAGTCGAAAAGCTAAAAAGCGAGGGAAGAGAGACAAGCAAAATGTAGAATATTTTTGGAAAAATGGCAACTCATCTCTCTTCTAACAAGGGGTTTAAACCCCTTGTTGAGGATAAGAAGAGAAACCGTTATGATAAAACAAATGAACTATTGCGATGTGTGGGTGCGGGGAACAAAAGGAATCTTTTCTTGGGAACGGGAAGGGGAGGTTTCTCTTGGGAGTCGAGTTATAGTAATGTTGAGAAATAAAAAAAAGGTGGGGATTGTGGTGAATATTTCGAATGAAAAACCAGAATTTAAAACACAAAAAATTCTCGAAGTGTGGGAGGATCACTTTCTTCCTTCTGAATATATCGAGATTGCAAAGCGCATTGCAGAAGAGAATTTTACATCATTCGAAAAAGTTCTGAGTTTGATGGTGCCAGAGAAGTTTTGCGCGCAAAAATCCCCTGAAAAAAGAGAAATATCTTATGGGATCGGTTCGGAATATGAGGCATTACGAGGAGAGAAACAGAAATTAGCCGTTGAGCTTATTCAACAAAACGGCGGAGAAATATCCGAAGAAGCGTTGAGAAAGAACATCTCTCTTCTAACGATTAAGAACTTGGTAGCAAAGGGAGTTTTAACAGAGAAGCAGGGGAGACTTCACGATACATTTTCAGCGACACAGAAATCTCGTCCAAATTTCAACCTCACAGAATTTCAGGAGAAAGTGTATACTGGGAGTATACACTCGAAGAAGCCGGTGCTGATTTTTGGTGTAACGGGCAGTGGAAAGACGGAAATTTATAAAAAACTATCAGCAGAAATCTTGAAAAAAGACGCGAGCAAACAAGTCCTATTACTCGTTCCGGAAATTGCGCTCACTCCTCAGCTTCTTTCGGAATTCTATTCTGTATTCGGCAATGAGATTGCGGTGTGGCATTCTAAGTTATCGGAAGGCGAGAAGGTGCAGGAATGGGCGCGAGTGCAATCGGGGGAAGCCAGAATTTTGATTGGCGCACGTTCGGCGGTACTCGTGCCTCTCAGGAATCCCGCTTTGATTATTCTCGACGAGGAACATGAATGGACGTTCAAAAATGAATTTGCACCGCGCTTTCAGGCACATGATGTGGTGGAACATATTGTTCGGGCATTTGGTTCGAAGCTCGTTCTCGGAAGCGCGACACCACGACTTGAATCATTTGAGAAATGTACTACGGGAGAGTGGACACGACTCGATTTAACCACGCGCGTTCATGAAGTGCAGTTACCCCAAATTGAATTGGTGGATTTGGCGAATGAAGCCAAAAAAGGAAATTTTTCTCCATTGTCAGAAAAACTGGTGGAAGAATTGAGCGCTATACTTCGTCAAAAAAAACAGGCGATTCTTTTTTTGAATAAACGTGGATTTTCCGGATCAACCATGTGCAAGGTGTGTGGACATACGTTTGAGTGTCCAAATTGTTCCGCGAATATGAAGCTGCATTCACGTATGAATGCTCAAAAATTCATCTGTCATATTTGCGGACACTTGGAAAATTTCACAACGGCATGCCCTGAATGCAAAGCTGAGAATTTTCAGTTTCGCGGGTGGGGAACACAGCAACTGGAAGAAGTGTTACAAAAGACATTTTCGGGTATTCGGGTTATGCGGGCAGATGCGGATTCAGTGACTGGAAAAGAAGATTTCGAAAAATTGATGGATACATTTCATGAGGGAAAAGCTGATGTACTCTTAGGAACACAGATGGTGGCAAAAGGACTCGACTTTGAACATGTGGATCTAGTGGGCGTGATTTTGGCGGATGTGGGACTGACGCTTCCCGATTTTAGGTCGGAAGAACGGGTCTTTCAGATTCTGACACAAGTTTCGGGACGTGCGGGACGAAGGAAAACAAGAGGAAAAATTGTTATCCAAACATTTCGGCCGGATGAAAAAATATTCGAATTTGTGCGGAATCATGACAGTGAAGGATTTTTGAAGTGGCAAAAAACACTGCGTCAGTCATCTAAAATGCCTCCCTTTTCTTCGATTGCGAAAATTACATTCTCAGATGTGAAAAAAGAGGTGGCGTTTCGAGAGGCAAAGAAGTTTTTTAGCAATTTAACAAGGGGTTTAAACCCCTTGTTAGAAGAGGGGAGAAAACAAGCTTCACCAACAAGGGGTTTAAACCCCTTGTTGGACGAGAAGGAATGGCAGTGCCACTGGGCACCTGCCTTTTTCCCCCGCACGCACAATAAATACCATTTTCATGTGTTTGTGCAGACACCCGACAAACAGAAATTACTTACATTTCTTCACGCAGTGGATATTCCAGAGAATGCCAAAGTTGATGTTCGTCCGATGAGCCTTTTGTAACAGGGACAAGGGACGAGATAACAAGGGACAAGAAGAAAACTTATACTCATTTGCTTTGAAACCTTCGATTTCGCAAATTTCGTATGACGTCTATTGCGCTCCTTCGGAGCTGGGAAAACAGAGTTTTCCCTTAATAATTTCTTCGAAATTATTAAAGCATTCTGGTATAAAAGTGCAGATTCTCTTGTACCTTGTCCCATGTCTCTTGTCTCTTTACTCAAGAAACCCTCCCGCTTGATGGCTCCAGAGTTCCTCCATGATGAATATGATTCTGATTTTAGGTATAAATTTCTTGAACAAAAGAAAGAGTTCTTTTTATGGACTCAATATTGTTAGTTTCCTTAGGAAGCATCTCAATTGAAATTGGACCTTTATAGGCACTATGACGAATGATTTTTGATATCCCTTTATGGAAGAGGGAATTAAGACGGATTGCTTTTAAAAAAGGTTCGCTTATATGGAAATGTCCTATATGCTCCGCGTTTTTCAGTATGGTATCTTTAATATTCTCCTTGTTTGTAATGGAAGCACCTAGGTCAAAATTTACTCTCAAAAATTTATTATCGCAAGCTCTCACCAATTTGACTGCTTCTTCGGTGTTACAGATGAAGTCTGCTCCGTAGATAGAGGGGGTTGGTTCAATACAAAAAATAATATTTAATGATTCGCAATGTTGTGCTAGTCGAGAAAAAAAATTTACGGCTATCTGAAAAGCTTCTTGGTATGCCATATCTCCTCGGATTTTATTTTTGGGGCAACCAAAAATAATATTTTTTACTCCAGTTCTATGGGCGAATGAGATTACCTTTAAGAGGTGGTCTAGCATTTGTTCTCTCGATTTTTTTTGTTGAAATAAATATAATTCTGAATGTCGGAACAGAAGTGATTGTAGTGCCACTACTTTTATTCCATAGGGTGCTAACTGTTTAATTATTTTTTCTGTTGAAGAAAAGTCATTACTATCTCGGAAAATGCTTATTTCTAAAGAGTGAATATGTGCGTCTTGTATTAATTTAAAAACAGCGGTGTCTTCATATTTTTCCCATGCTAAATTCGAGATGGTGATGGCTGTCATTACAATTTAAGAAATTTTCTGAAATGCTTCTTTTGTAACCTCTGCTATAAATTTTATATCAGTATCTTTTAATCCAGGATTTACGTAAAAATTAAACATTCTTTTTGTTATTTTATTTGCAATAGGACAATCCTGTACTACAACATCCTTAAAGAGAGTGAATTCAGGTATTGAAAGGGGATATAACTTCTTTATAGGAGCCCCTAATCTTGTAACTATAGATAAAAATTCGTTTCGTTTATTGCTTAATTTTTCTGGTAAAAGTGCTGTAAGATAAAAATAAGAATTCTCAGTTTCAGGAGAAACAGTTTGAAACTGAATGTCAATATTCGATAGAAGGTGTTTATATTTTTCAACATTTTTTCTGCGTTCAATATTATTTTGATCAAGTCTTTTAAGTTGTCCTATTCCTAATGCTGCTTGAATTTCTGATAACTGGTAATTGTACCCTATTCGATCATAATCATAATCATAATCTTCAAGCCGCTCTTTAATAATTCCGTTGTTAGCTATGGAAGTAATTATCTTGGCATACTGATTATTCCTCGTCATAACAACACCTCCTTCCCCGCAAATAATATGCTTTGTTTGGTAGAGACTAAAACAAGTAATGTCGCCAAAGGAGCCAACATATTTTCCTTCGTAGCGAGCTCCTGCCGATTGGGCGCAATCTTCTATTAGGGTTAGATTATGTTTTTTGGAAATGGATAACAGTTGATCCATATTTGCAGGCTGACCGTACATATGTACAACGATGATTGCTCGTGTTTTTGAAGTGATTTTTTCTTCAATTTTCTGAGGATCAATGTTGAAAGTATTTTCATCAATATCTACAAAGACAGGGGTTCCCCCCTCTTGGATTATTGTTGAACAATCAGCAATATTTGAAAGTGCGGGAATAATAACTTCTTCTTGATTTTTGAGTTCGAGAGCGGATATTGCACAATGAAGCGCACTTGTACCGGAATTAACAGCAAAAGCATATTTTTGCTGGTGCATGTTTGCCATTTGTTTCTGAAACTTCTCTACCATAGGACCTCCTTCTGGCTTGGACAAAAAACCGCTTTTTAAAACCGTAACAACGCGCCTAATATCTTCTTCCTCTATGATTTTGTGTCTTACCTTCTCCAAAATCGCCTGTATATTTTTCATAGTTAAAGTTCGTTTAGAAAATCAGTATGCATTTTGCATGTTTTAACGATTTTGTCTAAAAAATATTCGAAAACATCGAAAAATGAGAAATATTTGACGTAACAGAAAACACGTGTTATTTATAGCGAATAAATGGGGAAAGAAAATTCCGAATGTCATTAAATAACAAAATAATACATGAAGTTGATGCCATTATTATTGGAGCCGGAATTTTTGGGTTTTACGCCGCTAAAATTTTATCCCAAAAAGGGAAAAGAGTTATAATTTTAGAGAAAAGTAAAAATCCTTTTATGCGAGCTAGTGCTATTAATCAAGCTCGTGTGCACAATGGATATCATTATCCACGAAGTTATGAAACAGCGAAAAAAACAGCTGGTTATTTTCACAAGTTTCAAGAGCAGTTTTCTTTTGCGATTAACAACTCTTTTGAACATATTTATGCTATCTCTACACATAAGTCTAAGGTTTCTTCTGGCGAATTTATTCATTTTTGTAAAGAGGTAAACATTCCTTTACAGGAGGTTGAAAGTAGAAAATATTTCAAAGAGGGAAGTGTTGAAAATGCTTTTTTAGTTGAAGAACCTGTTTTTGATTTTGTGAAAATTAGAGATTCTTTATTACAGGAAATTACGGGTGAGGTAAAATTTGTTTATGAAACTGAAATTCAGGATATTCAAGCAAAAGATGGTAATTACTTTATAGATATAAATGACACATCTTCATTCTCAGCACCTTTGGTTATTAATGCTACTTATGCAGGCGTAAATGAAATTCTTACTAAATTCCATCAGGATTTATTTGATTTAAAATACGAACTATGTGAAGTAATTTTTTGTTCTGTTTCTGAGTCTTTTAAAAATGTGGGATTTACTGTTATGGATGGAGAATATTTTTCTATTATTCCTTTTGGTGACGCACCTTTTCATTCATTGACGTCGGTTGGGCATACGCCACATCAAGTTTCTTATGATTCTATTCCTACATTTTCTCAACGTCCGATTGGCGATTCTTTATGTGAAATGCATAAAGTGAGGGGATGTTTTGTTTGTGCACAAAATGTAAAAACTGCATGGAGAAGAATGTATTCTCTCAGTCAAAAATATCTAAAACAAAAATTCTCTTTTGACTATCAATATTCTAAATTTGAAATAAAGCCAATTTTTAAGACTTCTGAGTATGACGATTCTCGTCCGACAGTTATTAAAAAACACTCAGAAAATCCGACTTTACTAAGTATTCTTTCCGGGAAAATAAATACTATTTACGATTTAGAGTTATACCTATAGTTTTTTTGTATCATGAAAGAGTTATTTGATTCGTTATCCCCAATATTAGAGGAGGAACAAGCACGTGTTTGTGATTTTTATGAAATTGGAACAGTTAAAAGGTGGGAAATAAATTACAGAGGACTGGTAAATAGAACTTGTGAACTAGATGAAAAATTCTTTTTGACTTTGCATGGGAGAAGGACTCATGATCAAGTAGAAGCTATTGCTCAAGTTGCAAATGGAGTGGATGAGACCATCCCTATTGCGAGACCTTTGAGAGGCAAAAATGGATCATATGCTCTGTCAGTTGAGGCAGTTCCGGCTTTATTGAGTCCAAAACTCCCTGGGGAACATATGGTTGGGATAGCCCACACAGAGAAACAAGTTCTATCAAAAGAACTTCATCAAAAACTTGCTGTGTTTTTCTGGCAATTTCAAAAAGACCTTTCTGCGATGTCTTCCTCTCTTAAACGGAGATTGCAAGCGCAATCAGTTTCAAATGTTACCGAAATTCCTGAAAATCCTCCTGATGATTTTTCCCATTTATACGACTACTCGTCAGGAGTATTGTCTCCAGAATATCGTTATCCTGATTTAATTCATGACGATATGGAAAGACAAAATATACTGATATCTGGGAATGATATTACAGGATTGGTAGATTTAGATTCTCTCCGTACGGGAGATATTCTGTATGAGTTTGGTCATTTTTTATTCAACTTTGTTTTGTGCGACCCGAGAGCGGATTTAGCCATAATAGATCTTTATGTAAATGAAATAATTATCTCCGGAATAATTAAGCCAGAAGATATTCCTCATCTTTATAAACATATTTTTTATTTTATTATTTCGGACATAATAGAATTTAAATTTCTTTCTGAACAACCTCATTCTCCTCAGCATAAAGCAATAGATATGAAGCTATTGATTTCGCAATATGAGGCTGCTCTATCGAAAGCAAATACTTTTTTTAGAAAAACGTTCCCACAATCTTTTTAGAATATGGTGTTTTTATTCTTTTTCGTTACTCTCTTTACGCATGTCTCACGATTTAGAAATCGCTATCGATAGTGTTAAAAAGGTGGGGAAAATGATTCGAGAAAAATATCGGGAAGAGAAAATAGTGATGAAAAAAGGGAAACAAGATTTTGTAACAAATGTGGATATTCAAGCAGAAACAATGATCGTTGACTGCCTTAGAGATACAGGATACTCGTTTTTTGGTGAAGAAAGAGGTAAAATGAAGAATGGTAGTAATAAAACATGGATAGTTGATCCGATTGATGGAACGTATAATTTTATTCATGCAATTCCTTTTTTTGCCATTTCTCTTGCTTTGCTAGAGGAAGAAAATGATCTTTTATTAGGAGTTGTTTATAATCCTATAACAGAGGAGTGCTACTGGGCGGAAAAAGGATCGGGAGCTTATTTGAATGGAGAGCCTGTTTATATAAGAGAAAATAAAAATATCCATGAGTCTATATTTCTTATGGAGCATGGAAGTTCGGAAGAAAGTCGAAGGAAGTATCTTCGATGCATGTCTCAATTAATCCTTCAGAAGGACATGACTGTTGTCCGACAAGGAGCGACAGCACTTATGTTGTGCCTTGTGGCGAGAGGTGCTTTTGATGGTTTTTTATCTTGTGGGGATGAATTGTATGATTACGCGGCAGGGCTGATTATTGCAAAGGAAGCTGGGGCTAGTATTTGTGACTGGAAAGGAAGCAAATGGAATAATACAAATTCCTATATTCTTGTAACGAATGATGCGTTAAGAGAGCAAATTATCGAAGAAACGAAACAGATTCAATGAAGATTTTGATTAGAAAAAGAGAAAGCATGGACGTTCTGAGTATTTCATTATTCTTCATTCTAAAAACCCTCCCGCCTGATGGCTCCAGAGTTCAGCGTATTTGCCTTTCTGCTTGAGGAGTTCATTGTGAGATCCAGACTCGATGATTTCTCCATTTTCGAGCACGATGATTTTGTCGAGCTTCTGGATGGTTGAGAGTCGGTGAGCAATGACGATAACCGTGCGTCGCTTCATGAGATGTTCCAACGCTTCCTGAATGAGTTTCTCAGACTTTGAGTCAAGGGAGCTTGTGGCCTCATCCAGAATGAGAATTGGCGCATTTTTGAGCAAGGCTCGGGCAATGGCGATTCGTTGACGTTCGCCCCCTGAAAGCTTTACCCCGCGTTCGCCGACCAATGTTTCATATTTTTTCGGCGTGTTGAGAATAAATTCATGGGCATTTGCCATGCGCGCGGCAGCGTAGATTTCCGCGTCCGTGGCATCGAGTCGTCCGTAGCGGATATTTTCTCGAAGAGAGCGATGGAAGAGAATCGGATCTTGCGGCACGTAGGAAATTTTTTCACGTAAATCTTCCTGCCGAAGGGACCTGATATCTTGCCCATCGATGCAGATTTTTCCTTTTGTTACGTCAGAAAATCGAAGCAGTAATTTTGTAAATGTGGACTTTCCACCCCCTGATTCTCCGACAATACCGATTTTTTCGCTTGGTTTTATGCGGAGATTAAAATTATTAAAAACCTCTGTTTGTCCCTCGTATAAAAAGCTAATGTTTTGAAATTCAATTTTTCCCGCAGAAATTTTGCATTTTTCTGGATGATCCAGATCTTTAATTTCTGGTGAAGTATAGAGTATTTCTATCATTTCTTCGCTGTCAGCGAGGGATTTATAAAAATCTTTTATAATGCGGCTGAAGTTCCATAAGTTTCTTAAAATAGCGATCATAACCATTTGTATTAGGATGATAGTTCCAGCGGAAATAGTACCTTCAGTCCAGAGTTTTATGGCGAAAAACATCATGAGAAACTCGACGATAATCATAGAGAGTCCGATGAAAATATTTGCGATTTCTCCAAAATCCCATGTTTTTACATCTGCAAGTAGTTTTGCTTTGGTTGCTCGAAAAAATTTCTGACACTCAAAAGCAAAACGTGCAAACATTTTAATCGTAATAGAATTTGTAATTGCATCCGCAAGTTCTGCTGTGGTGCGCGTTTCCATGCTTGCCGCGTGACGATCGAATTTCATTTTCCAGAGGGCAAACGCCCAGTTTCCCCAGACATAGAGGAGTGTCCAGAAAATCAAAATAAAAGAAAAAATAGGCGCAAAGAAAAAGAGGAGCGTTATGGAAGCAACGAGGCGGATAAAATTTGTAAAGAAATCAAAGAGAATGATGTCTTCGATGCGATCGTAGGCGTGAACTAATCGTTTTGCTTTCGAGACCAGTGACCCTGTAAAGTTATTTGCAAAAAATTCAAATGAATGCTGTTGAAGTTTTGAGAAACAGTCATCAAAAATGCGTTTCATGGCTTTTGTTGCGAGTCGAATAAGGAGAAATCCTCCCATTCTCCAAGCAATAACTTCACCAAAGAGGAATATTCCGACAATGTAGAAGAGTGTTTTAAGAAGACTTCCCAAAAGAAGTGTTCGATCTCCGGTAAAATTTGATATTTGATCAATGATATTTTTGTACAGCAAAGGAGCGAGGATATCGTTTATAACAACGCCGATTCCAAAAGATACAAGGATCCCTGCGAATAAAAGTTTAAAATTTTTCGCGTGGCTCCAAAAATATTTGAGTGTTTGACGCCGAATGTTTTTCATTTACAAGGAGTAAGAACGAGCCACGTGTCGCCTTGTTACAAAAAAATCTGTCCAGACGGCTCTCAGAATCTCAAGAAATCTTCCGCTGTAGCTACCTCCGGTCTTGTCTCTTCCGACACGACTCCTCCATTGGCAAACTCGACTAGTATTTTCTGTTGAAATGTTTCTATGACTGCATTTTGAAGTGCTATTCGAACAGATTCGGATTCTAATTTTTCTTTATGAAAAGAGCTGGCAGCTCGGAAAATGAGTTTCTCTTCCGCAAATTCCGGTTTTGTAGTGAGAAATGATTTCTTTGCAAAACTGGGGATGCCCGCTTTTTCAGCAATTTCTTTCATTTTAGTGAGAATGGTGTCGGTCGATATTTGTACTGGTTGCGAATCATCGGATTTTTTGAGAGAAGGGCTGGAGCTTGGAGTGGAAGAAATATTTTGGTGAATACGGTCCTTTTGAGGAGGAGTGTTTTTGTGCGTATCAAAAACAAATCCGGCATCACTTTTTTGAGGGGGAGCAGAGTCTTCTTTTTTAGGAAGAGAATTTTCTTGCTTCTTCGGTACGACAGAAGTTGTTTGTTTGGGAACCGAAGATGCTATTGGTCTTTTATCAGCATGACAGAGACGAATAACGGCAATTTCAAAAGGAAGTTCGACAATGGGGGAGGTTTGGAGTTTCGACAAAGCTTCTTCTATCTCTTTTATAACGGATACGATATGAGCCGTAACCTCTGTGTTTTCGAGATGTATATAGAGTTTTTCTCTTAAAAATCCGAGCAAATCATGTCCAAACGTTCGAAAATCTTTCCCGGATGAGGTGATATCTTTTAAGAGTGCTAGAGAGGTGTCTATATCCTTTTTTTGAAGCGCTTCCCAAAATTGTTCTAATGTTTCGGAAGAGGAAATTCCCAGTGATGATCGAACAGAATCGGCAGTGATCTTGCTTTCAGTTTCTGCGGCGATTTGTTCCAGAAGAGAAATAGCATCTCGCAACCCTCCTTCCGCTTTTCGTGCGATGAGCTCGAGTGATGCTTCATCGACAGAAAAACCTTCCATGCCAGCAATGGATTTAAGTCGTTCGGTTAATTGGGGCAGTGTGAATCGGTGAAAGACAAATGTCTGACAACGGGAAATAATAGTCTCCGGAAGTTTTTGAATTTCGGTAGTGGCAAGTAAGAAAAAAGCGTGGTTTGGCGGTTCTTCCAGTGTTTTCAAAAGAGCATTAAACGCTTCTCTGGTCAGCATATGTACCTCATCGATGATGTAGACTTTTCTTTGAGCGCGGTTTGGAGCAAATTGAATTTTTTCTCTCAATTCCCGAATTTCATCAATTCTACGATTGGAAGCGGCATCAATTTCAATGACATCGACTAAAGATCCATTCGCCGTATCACGGCACAAATCACAGCTTCCACATGGATTCCCTTCTGCGAGATGGGGACAGAGAAGTCCTTTTGCAAAAATACGCGCTGTGGATGTTTTTCCGGTTCCTCGACTCCCAAAAAAAAGGTATGCGTGAGAAGGTCTCTCGTTTTTGAGTGCATTTTGAAGTGTCCGCACAATCGATTCTTGTCCGACCAGGTCGGAAAATGTTTGAGGTCTGTATTTCAAAAATAACGCGGACATGGGGCAATTAACAATTATCAGTGATCAATGGGGGACGGGGGAGAGTGTAGGGGATTTGGAGAATAATGTAAAAGGTAAAATGTTTACCCCATGAAATCCTGCTTTGCAGAAATTCCGCCAAAGGCGGAATTATTTCACGGGGTGAATGTTAAAATAAATTCTAAGTCACAATATTTTTTTTAGACAGCACAAGTGTAAAGGCTCATGTTTCAGCTGCTGGTGCAAGAAAATCTGAAGGAGACCAGGGAATAGGAAGAAGTAAAGGAGGAACCACCAGCAAGATTCATATGATTTCGGCTGGACCGGATGAAGGTATCTGTTTTTCTGTTACAGGGGGAGAAGTAGCTGATATAAAAGCAGGACTTGAACTTATTGAGAAAACGGAATTCAATGGAAATCGCACTT
>JAIPGU010000022.1 GCA_021735575.1 Candidatus Altimarinota bacterium
AACTAACAACTAACAACTAACAACTGTCCCCTCTACTTCTTCCACCACCCGAGCACTTTGGACAGAATTTTTTGCGCTTCAATAATAAATTTCAATGGTTTTTGGATATATTCGATAAAAAGATCTGTCAAATCGTCTAATTTTCTGAGCAATCGTGTGGCAATCCACATGGTTCGGATAGCGAAAAGCACGAACAACAGAAATCCTCCTCCGAAACAGAGGAACATGATTTCGCGTGCATTTGTTATCCAAAACTCAATCATCATTGCTATTATACACCAAAAATATGGCTGTTACAAGGGTTTCTGCTCCCCTGAAAAGAGAGATGTCCCGCAATACCCTTAAGAAGGAAAACAAACTCGTCTTCATGACCCTGACCCTGAGCGTAGTCGAAGAGGAAGGATCTTCGATATAGAAATGAAAAAAGAGGACAGAAATTATAAGGAAGATTCTTCGTCATCCCACATACGCGGGATTCCTCAGAAAGACACTGATTTCTAAGTTCTCTTCTCTATTTCAGTTTCTTCCGCAACAGTTCCATAACTTTAGGGGGATTGGCAGATCCTTCTGACATTCTCATTACCTGTCCCATGAGGAATTGCAGGGCTTTGTCTTTTCCGTTTTTATAGTCTTCTACGGACTTTCCATTGTCGGCAATCACCTGATCCACCCATGATTCGAGTTCTCCACTATCTGACACTTGTTCCAAATTCAAATCCTTGACCAAATCCTTCGCCGAAGCCCCGCTTTCCATGGCGGCGAGCAAGATTTCTTTTCCACCAGTGGAGGAAACCGTTCCCTTTTCTATAAGAGATAATACGTCTGCCACGTGATCTGGAGTCAGAGGGGTTGAATGCCAATGAGGCACCGCCAAAACCACTGACAATATAATATTCGCGGCTTTCTTGGGTTTCTTGGATTTCTCTACCACCGCTTCAAAAAACTCGGAAAGCACAGCGCTTTCGGCTAATTTCAGGGCATCGCTTTCGGACAACTCCAGTTCTTTTTTGTACCGATGAAACTTGGCAAGCGGTAATTCGGGAATACTGTCCTCGATTTCTTGTATCTGTTCGTCGGTAAACGTCATCGGAGGCACATCCGGTTCCGGGAAATAGCGATAGTCATGCGCTGATTCTTTATCGCGCAATATGACCGTTTTTTCTTCATCATCAAGCCACCCGACCGTGGATTCTTTTTCGGGAACTTTTTTGTCTTTCCAGAGTTTTTCCTGCCGGGCGTACTCGTAGTTCAGGGCTTTGAAGAGCGATACAAACGAGTTAAGATTTTTGATTTCTGCTCGCGGATAGAGTTTGTCTTCGCCCTTGGGACGTAAAGAAATCGACGCATCAAACCGCATCATGCCTTTTTCCATATCCGCATCAGATGCTTCCACAAACCGTAAAATCTTTTGTATTTCTTGCGCCAGTAACTTGGCTTCTTCGGGAGAACGGATATCAGGTTCGGTGACAATTTCGATCAGCGGTGTACCAGCTCGATTGTAGTCACAAAGCGTAGCATTTTTTGTATGGGTTAGTTTTCCAGCATCGTTTTCCAGATGCACCCTTGTGATACCAATCGTTGATTTTTTTCCATTTATTTCGATTTCCACTTTTCCTTTGAGAGAAATGGGTTCGTCGTATTGTGAAATCTGAAATCCAAATGGCAGATCCGGATAAAAATAGTTTTTCCGATCAAATTTGGAAAATTTCTGTACTTTGCATCCAAGTGCGGCAGCTCCCCGCACGGCTTTGTCGAGCGCATCGCGATTGAGCACTGGAAGCATTCCCGGAAATCCCATACACACCGGACAGACGCGCGTATTTGGATCGGCGCCAAACGCGTCATTATCACATCCACACCACAATTTTGACTTGGTCGAAAGTTGTGCGTGAATCTCTAAACCGATGATTGCTTCAAGTTCCATCCTCTGAATTATTAATTCAGAGAGTTAACAAGTCAACAAGTCTACGAGCAAACGAGTATAGCTAAGCAAAAATAAAATATCATATTTTTTAAACCTCTCCTTCGTCATCCCCGCGGGGATCCAGTTCGTACGTAAATTGTGTATTGCTGTCACGGCAGAAATAGTACATAAGTGGTGTACAAAAAAAGGAAAAGAATTTTTTTTGACTGGATTCCTGCCTTCGCAGGAATGACAATATGTGTTATTTTATAGTAAGAAACGCTAGAGGAAGGGTTATTTTAAACCCAATTCTTTTTTTAATTCACAAAGGGTAAATGTTTTTTCCTTTTCAATTTTCCTTAATCGTGCAACTTCTTTAGAAGTAAGCCGATTCCAAAAATCATCTTCTTTTTGTAAGCTTTTACTGGATTTTCTATCAAGAATTTTAATCATGTATTTATTTTCCTTTATTTTTACATAAAAAATCAAAAAATAATTGAAAATTACTAGAACTCCATCGATAATGAATCCACATGAAACTTCAAAAACTCACCCCAGAGGCAGTAGACGGAAAAGTAGTGGTCGTCCGCACCGATTACAATGTCCCCCTCAAAAATGGGGTTGTGGTGGAAACCACACGCATCGAGGAATCTATCCCGACACTCAAATTCCTCCTCGAGAACGGTGCCAAAAAAATTCATATTTTGACTCATGTTGGGCGGCCAGGAGGAGAAGTCGTTCCCGAACTCTCGACGAAACAGATACTTCCGTCTCTCGAAAAATTCCTCGGAGCAGCAGTAGAATTTCGACCTGATTATTCTTCTGGCACTGAACGCGTACAGTTACACGAAAATTGCCGTTTTTATCCAGGCGAGAAAAAAAACGACCCTCTGCTTGCTGAAGAAATTTTTAAAAACCTCCATCCCGATATATTTGTATTAGACGGATTTGGTGTAGCGCATCGCGGACAAGCATCGGTTATCGGACTCGCTGATAAAGTCCCCTGCTATCCAGGATTTTTACTGGAAAAAGAAATTGAAGCCCTCTCCCCTTTTCTCTCTCAGGAAAAAATTCCGGGACTCACCATCCTCACTGGAGGCGTTAAAATGGAGACAAAAATTCCAGTCCTGATGCACTTCGCTCGTACCGCAGAGAATATTCTGATTGGCGGCGCTCTTGCCAATACGTTTCAGGTAGCAAAGGGATTTGGCATCGGAGCCAGTCTCTACGAAGAGGAATTTGTGGAAACGGCACGAGAAGTTTTGGCGGAAGCAGAAAAACATAGAACGGGAGTGCATTTGCCGATTGATGTTGTCTGTGCTGATGATCTCGAAAGCACCGAAGCAATCGATGTTCCCCTCGAAGATGTTTCGGGAGACATGAAAATTTTTGACATTGGACCTCATACAGTAGCTAGTTTTTCAGAAATTTTGATGCATTCTCGAAACATTATTTGGAATGGTCCACTGGGTGTCATCGAAAAAAAACCGTTTGCCCAAGGAACCTACAGAATGCTAGAAGTAATACGAAAATGTAAATCCACTAAAACTATCTTGGGCGGAGGTGACACACTCAAAGCACTTAAAAAATGGAATGTTGCTCCTTCTGAATTCTCTCATGTTTCCACAGGAGGAGGTGCGATGCTGGAGTTTCTTGCCGGAGATACGCTCCCAGGAATTGAAATATTGAAAAGTGAGAGAGCGGGAAAGTAAGAAAGTTATAAAGTAAATATCCCCGACTTCCCGGTCAGAGCCTTTCGATCAATTATAGCTCATTCAAAACAAAGTCATTTTATTTTGAAATAACTATAGTAAAAAAATACTCTCTCACTCTCTGTCCCTCTAACTTTCTAGCTCTTCTTCATTCTTTTTTGCCTTTTCTAAAAATCTCCTTACAATCTCATTCGATATTTTCTTACTTTTTTGTTCATGAATATTTTCATTATTGCTGGTATTACAGCCCTCGTAGGGCTTTTCTGCGCGTATATATTTTCTCGCACCATATCTCGTCTTCCTGCCGGAGACGCGAAAATGCAGGAAATCGCGAAGGCTATATCAGAGGGCGCAATGGCATTCCTCACTCGTGAATATCGAGTTCTTTTTGCCTTTGTTCTGATCCTCTTTTTTGTCCTTTGGCAAGCACTAGATAAAGCGGAAACCGTAGATGTTGATGAAGGACTCCTGACAGGAATTTCATTTGTCTATGGAGCAATCAGTAGTGTTTTGGCAGGATTTTTTGGAATGCGTATTGCGACAAAAGCAAACGTCCGCACCGCTCATGCCGCACAAAAAAGTCTCGGAAGTGCTCTCACAGTCGCATTCCGGTCGGGAGCAGTCATGGGGCTTGGTGTTGTAGGACTGGGACTCCTTGGTCTTTCTGTACTGCTCTATGTCTTTTTAGATACAATGTTCATTCAGGTAAATACGGTACTGAGTATTGTAACAGGATTTGGATTAGGGGCTTCTTCTATCGCGCTTTTTGCTCGTGTGGGAGGAGGAATTTATACGAAAGCCGCAGACGTAGGAGCCGACTTGGTCGGAAAAGTTGAAGCCGGCATTCCGGAGGATGATCCTAGAAATCCCGCTGTAATCGCTGATAATGTCGGAGATAATGTTGGAGATGTTGCTGGAATGGGGGCTGATCTCTTCGAATCATACGTTGGATCTCTTATCAGCGCGATGATTTTGGGAGTGGTGGTATTCGGATTAGAAGGAGTATTCCTCCCTCTTAGTTTAGCAGCGGCAGGAATCCTTTGTTCGCTTGTTGGGACATTTTTTGTCCGTGTCGGACGCAATGGGAATATTCATGGAGCCCTCAAAAACGGACTCTGGGTTGCTTCCGGACTTGTTGTAGTAGCTTCGTGGTACCTCACTCGTTTCTTCCTTGGAAGTAGCGCATTGGGGGTATTTATCGCGCTTGTTTCCGGACTTGGTGCAGGAATTGTTATCGGACTTTTGACGGAATACTACACGTCCGAACACTACGGTCCGGTCAAAAAAGTTGCCGACGCTTCTCGAACCGGAAGCGCAACGAATATCATCCAGGGACTCGCTCTCGGATATAAATCTACCGCTCTGCCGGTTCTCTTTATTTGTTTAGCTATTTTTCTCGCCTACTACTTTGCCGGACTCTATGGGATCGCAATTTCTGCGGTTGGAATGCTTTCTACACTTGGTATTTCTCTCGCAGTAGACGCATATGGACCAGTGGCGGATAATGCTGGAGGAATTGCAGAAATGGCACACTTGGGAGCCGACGTACGAAAGAAAACAGACGCATTGGACTCGGCAGGAAACACAACGGCTGCCATTGGAAAAGGATTTGCTATTGGTTCAGCAGCGCTTACGGCTCTTGCGCTTTTTTCCGCCTACGCTGTTGCAAGCGGTTTAACTTCTATCGATATTATGGAGCCACGCGTCATCATCGGGCTCTTTATTGGAGGTATGTTACCGTTCCTTTTCTCAGCCATGACGATGTCGGCAGTAGGACGAGCGGCATTTGATATGATCGAAGAAGTGCGACGTCAGTTCAAAGAAATAAAGGGACTTATGGAAGGAACCGCTGTCGGGGACACCCGTCGATGCGTGGATATTTCTACTCGTGCGGCCATTCGAGAAATGATTGTACCGGGAGTTATGGCTGTTGCTGTTCCAATTGCAGTAGGTTATGTGCTCGGCTCAACGGCTCTTGGAGGACTCTTGGCAGGAGCTTTGGTATCAGGAGTCATGCTTGCCATCTCCATGGCAAACTCGGGAGGAGCATGGGACAATGCCAAAAAATATATCGAAGGTGGTGTATTTGGTGGCAAAGGATCTGACAGCCATAAAGCGGCTGTTGTTGGAGATACTGTTGGTGATCCATTCAAAGATACATCCGGACCATCTATTAATATTTTGATTAAATTAATGACCGTCGTGAGTTTAATTTTTGCGGGAGTGTTTACCGCTAACGGATTGTTTTAGGGATAGAATACCAGAGAACGAGACTACGAGTAGATTTAATACTCGAATGTGTCTCTTTACAAAGACTATTTTACAAAAAATCTAGGTAAAATTTTGAAAATGCTATGAATGAAATCTTTACTTCTTAATCAAGAAGAGCATGCATTTTCCAAGCCAACCAGTTCTGCATCTTTTCCCCTTCGTGTTTGGAAATAACTCCGTGGTAGCTGGCTGCATTTCTGAGATCAAGACGGTTGAAGATTCTGGTTTTATTTCTTCTGGAAAGTCTCCTGCCCGAAGGCCACGCTTCCGTACCAAGAAATTTGAGTCCGTGTTTCGCCTTAAAAATCAGATCATTTTTGCTATGTACGGGGAGTTTCAAAACATTTGAAATAAATTGAACAGCTTCTTCACGCATATTTCTTAATTTTTTTTCATCCATATCAAACAAAAGAAAATCATCACCGTATCTCAAATAAGCCGTAGGCTTAAGCTGATGTTTAACAACACGATCAAGTTCATTGAGGTAAATATTAGAAAAAATCTGACTCGTGAGATTACCTATAGGTATGCCTACGCCTTTGGTAAGAGTGCTATAGCTCCGCAAAACCTCCCGGATCAATGCGAGAACTTTTTTGTCCGTTATGCGTCTTTGGAGTATTTCAAAAAGCACTCTTTGATCAACATTATCAAAAAACTTTTGTATGTCGGCTCGCCAGATGTAGCTCTGCGGGTAGGACTTCAAAAATTGCTGTGTGCGTTCAATCGCTCCGAGCAATCCTTTGCCTTTTCTGCACGACCAAGCATCATAAATGAAAGTTTTATCCCAGATTGGCACGAGATAATCATAAAGCAGTCGGTGTACTATACGGTCTCTAATGGGCGACACTGAAATCTCGCGTCGTTTATTATCGCAGACTATAAAAGTCCTATATACTCCGTGCTTATATCGCCCGTTATTCAAATCCTGATGAAGTTCACAGAGTCGATCTTCAAGATAATACTCAAATTCGTGCATTTCATAGGTTTTTCTTTTACCTTTGCGAAAAGCAAACCATGCTTTCCATATATTTCCTAACCCCAAATCTATGGATACTTCTCTCCCCATTATCAATAAAAGTTATGAGCTTTATAAGCATTTTACAGAAACAAACGACCATATGACAAAAAGATGGCGATTGACTCTCGGTAAAAGTGCTGAATTGAGTATTTTGTCGTTTCTTGAGCAGTTGGTTATGGCTAAAAATGCCCCAAAAACCTTAAAAGCCGCTTTCCTGCTCAAAGCGAGCGGTTTATTGGAGGTTTCAACGCTTAAATTTCGTTTGATGTTAGAAATGAACCTTGTTAATGAAACACGAATTTTTCAGCTTCAATCGGAAACTCAGGAGATCGGTAGAATGCTCGGAGGTTGGTTGAAGTCCGTACGAAGTCAATAGACCTTTAGCACGCCACGCGAACCGAGATTATCATTCCGATTGTTAGAATTGTTCACATTCGAGTTCACATTCTCATTGTTATCATTCCAGTAGGCATTACGAGCACGCGAATACCACTCGTGATGAAGTTTATCCATTATGTGATTTAGCCGCAGCCAAATCTTTATTTTCTCAGCCCAATTAAGAGCTAAACTTCACTCAACCTAAGGGTCTATTACTTTTGATGTACTTTCAGGCTTCTTCTTTCATGCAAAGCCTGTTTTATGAAAGAACACTTTACGATAGCCTCCGCCCAAGCGAGGTTACTTTTCACCGTTGACCTAATTATTCCCCAAAAAAAAATTTTTGCAAAAAAACCCCGCCACGGCGGGGTCTAAAAATAAAGATAAATTTTAAGGAAAGTTTAAGATTCAAAGTTCAAGTTGACCCTTAGCACGCCACGCGAACCGAGATTAACATCCCGATTGCGAGAAAAGTACACACTCGAGCGCACACGCTCAACGTAACCATACCAGTAGGCAACACGAGCACGCGAATTGTCAAGTGAGTCGTCCTCAGTCCAAGTGATTTTTGATCTTTCAAGTTGCCCCGTGTTCATACGAGCATATTCTCCTGTATGTTTCTTGCCATCCCATTTTAGAGTAGGAAGTCCACGAATCATGAGGACTGATTGTGGGTCGATTTTTTTAGCCACTTCTGACAATTCCATATCAACCGGTCTGCCTGCTCCATCTTTCTTTGTAACACGAAAGTATTCTTCGCCTGTCATTACTTTGTTTTGACCATCTTCTGTGTACACAATACGCGTTTGATCCATTCTAGCCTGTAACGCATTTTCTCCCAATCCATAGGCTTCTTCACAGTCATCCTTCATCACTAACTGACCTGACTCGTTCAATTCAAAGAAATCCAAAAGTACACCGTCTGACTCTTGCAACTTTACTTCAGCTAAAAATGCCACTACGTCTGGAATGGCTTTGGCAATTTCTTCACCGCTACGGACTTTACCTTTTACAGTTCTTTGATCTTCTGGGAGGGCGTTGATAGGGTCTGCCACTAAAGCTACCAACCTCTCATCAATCTCAACCTGTTCTGGATTTTTTAATTGCATAGCAATAGCTCGTCTCAAACCTTCAGGACTGTCATCTTCTCTTGAATACAAATCAAAAGCTTTCTGAACAGTAACAATTTTTTTGCTGTAAGTTTTTTTTGCCAACGCAATAAGCCCATCAGCATCGTAAGCTAATTTCTCCTGTGCGGAGTCAAATGCAGTTCTGCGTTTTTATTCTCCCTCAAATCCTTCCGGGAGATTATTATAAGTTTGTTCTCGAGTTTCTGGAGTCATAGTGAGTAGTGTTACATTTTACGATTGTAGTATAATCCTTATTTTCCTATTTGTCAAATTAGAATTTGACAAAATAAATTTAAATTAAGAATTGTGCTATTCTCTCCCTATACGTTATGCGTACTACATAATACGTAATACTTTTTCCTACCTCTTCTCCCCCCATCCCATCTTGTTGCGAAGGGTACGGAAATAGTGAGATTTTTTCATACGAATAAAGCGTGCGCGACGTGTTGCAGCTTGCACTGTCACCTCATCAGTAGATTTCAGCGTGAAATGCACTTGCCCATCAATCGTCATGGAAATGGAATCGAACCGCCCTTCAAAATTCAAGTGAAATATATTTTTTGGGGGAAGCACAATAGGGCGATGACTCAGTGTATGAGGCGCCACGGGAGTGAGTAAAATACAATTCACGTTTGGAGAAATAATCGGACCCCCGACGGACATAGAGTATGCCGTGGACCCGGTCGGTGTCGCAAAAATAAGCCCGTCTGATTTAAACGTTGAAAGAACCCGTCGATTAACGGTGACTTTATAGTTTGTGAGCCGCGCGAGTCCTCCATGTCCGAACACAATTTCATTGAGGGCGTATGCCCTGAAAACTTTTTCTTTTCCCCCTCGAGCATTGACTCTCCATACGAACGCCTTTACAAGGAGTCGACTATCAATATCAAAATAACCGGAAAATATTTTCTCCAAATCGCTGGGCGCGTTATCAGGATGCAATTCCGACAAGAAGCCAAGCGTTCCAAAATTAATACCCAAAAGCAATCCTTCTTTCCCCTTCTTTTGAAGTGTTCTCATCATTTTGAGAAGGGTCCCATCCCCTCCAATACCAATCTTTAAATCATATTTTTTTTCATCATCGATAAGAGGAATTTTATTTTTGAGCATGGAAACCGTTCGCACATCGCCGGATACCGTCTCCACTCCCCTTCTCTCAAAAAAAGCGAGCATCTTTTCCAAAAATGCAATTTCTTCCTTTTCTTTACTGGGTTTGTTATGCGTATAAATAGCAATATGTTTGAAATTCGGGTTCTCCCGCTTTTTCATCATCCTTATTATACCATGAATACATATTATGTATAACGTATTACGTAGAAAGTGAGGGGTATTGCTCTTCCTCGAATGAAAATGTATCGCAGCGTACGCGGGCAATATATCAGAGTCCTGCTCCGTAGGGACGTAGCAATGCTACGTCCCTACCAAATACGAAATACTGAAATGAAGACCGGTGGTCTTCATTTCTTAGTACTCCCATAAAGCCGTCCCAATACGAACAATATCAATCCCTTCTTCAAGGGCGATACAGTAGTCTCGAGAAGTGCCGGCTGATATTTCTTTGTCCGGAAGAAACGTATCCCGCAAGGCACACAGTTCCCTGAACTCTTTTCGTTTTTCTTTTTCTGTGTATTCCCCCACTCCCAATGCTGATATCCCCAGTATATCCAGATGATCACACGACCGAGCCGCAACTATAAGCGATCCCAGTTCTTCTGGTAACACGCCTGATTTTTGAGGTTCCCGAGAAATATTCACTTGTAAAAAAACGCCCATTCGTACATTTTCTCTGTCTGCGTTTTTGTCGAATAACCGTGCATGTTCTGCATGACAGAGCGAGTGGCACACAGAAGTATAATGGACAATATCCGGAATCTTTCGCGACTGCACTTGTCCAATAAAATGCACTTTATTTCGCGGAAGCGCTTTTTCTCGTATTTTTTCGATCCGGTTCTCTCCTATCCCCGCGCAGAATGTATACTGGGGGTATACATTCTGTAAAAAGTCGTGCGTGTCCTCTGCCGATAAATACTTCGTGACGGCTAAAAGTTTCTTACCCGATAATCGCACCTTCTTCAATACCTCTCTGTTTATTTTCATTCCTCCTGATTGTACCATTCCTTATCCTTGTAAGGAACGCATAAATGAGTTCCCTACAAAAAAACAAAATTCTCTCTACAATGGCACTATGGAAAAAAAGAAAATACTCTTTTGGGGAACGCCCGATATCGCCGTGCCAGCATTACAAAGTTTGGCAGACCTGCCGGACGTGGGAATCACAGGCGTATGTGTCCCTCCCGATAAACCCGTCGGGAGAAAACAAATACTCAGTCCTTGTCCGGTAAAATCTGTCGCCCAAGAGCTTGATCTTCCGATTATCGAAATAAAAGAAAAATCTGATCTTCTCCGTGTCCATGAATCGGAGACATTTGATCTGGCGCTGGTCATTGCTTTTGGCATGATTTTCCCTGCTTCAATGCTCGGAAGCGGAAAATATATCAATGTACATTTTTCTCTTCTTCCCCGTTACAGAGGAGCTTCTCCTGTGCAGTCGGCAATTCTCTCGGGAGACAGGGTATCAGGCATTACGTTTCAGAAAATGGAAGCACGACTCGACAGTGGTCCGATTTTGCTTCAAAAGGAATATCCCATAGAAGGGAAAAGCACCTCAGAATTATTTCATCTTTTGAGTCACAAAACAGCTCGCCTCCTCCCTGATTTCTTAGAAACATATGTACAAGGGGGTCTTGTACCAGTGGTTCAAAAAGAGAGTGAAGCAACTGTTTGTAAAAAATTCACAAAAAAAGACGGAGCTGTATTTCCGCATAAAGAAACTGCTGAGACAATCTATCGCAAGTTTTTGGCATTTGATCTCTTTCCGGGGATATTTCTCTCCACCCCGAAAGGAAATGTAAAATTAACACAGATAACACTCACACCTGATACCGACGCATTGCTTCTTCCCTGCAAAAATAACACACATCTTTTTATCCAAAGAGCGCAAATACCCGGTAAAAAAGAAATGCCCATTCGAGAAATTATAAAGGGGAATCCGGCTATTTTTTCCGGTGTTGTAAACTAATTTTTCGTTTTTGTTGCGCAAACAGAAAAACCAAAAAGAATAAGATCCCATTTTCCCGTGCCAATGCATCAGAGCTGACAAGAAAAAAAAGAAAAAGGACTATAAGAATCGCTTTTTTTGTTCTTTCTTCGAAAAAAAGAATGGGAGAGAGAAACAACAAGAATAAGAAAAAAAGTCCTCCAAATCCTTTTTCTGACAATGCCAAAAGAAATGCACTGGAAGGAAGATTCAAATCAGACGGAAGGAGAAAAGCATCCGAAATATGAGCCAAGGCTGGTAAAAATTGCCCTTCCCCCGCACCAAAAAGAAGCGTGTCAAACTCTTGGAAAAAAGACAACGAAAGGCCCCAATGGAAAACAAAAGGCTCAGTCATCCCTGTCCACCATCCCCACAAAAGGAGCGATACCAAAAAAATGATACTCCAAAGGACATCTCTTCCCCGAACTATGTGACGAGAAGGAGGAAGCCATAATCGGAGCGTCATAAAAAAGAGCAAAGCAAGAAGTATAAGAGCCATGTTTCCGGATGCAAAAACACCCCATGTGAAAAACAGCATATACAAAGGTCGTGTGGCGAAGGGAGACTCTAAGAGCAAAAACACAATTCCCAGAAGAGACGCTATGCCCAATATATCAGATGATATATCCCAGGCGGGAAAAAGAAATTTTTGACATACAATCCCCGCCAAGATACTTCCCGCCAAAAGCCGTCTTTTCCTCGTTCCTTGAATAAAAAAGGATTCTCCGGCGCTCATTACCAAAAATCCCGTTGCCCACACAATAAAAAATAAAAGTGAATGCTCCGGAGACAAGGAAAAGAGCGAGGCTACCGCCAAAAAGCCCAAGAAAGAAAGGAGGAACAAAATTTCTTTTTGGGAAAGATTTCTCCCTTTTTGAGAAAAAAATCGACCAAAAAAAACAAGAAATATGCCGAGTCCGCTTATTGAAAAAATAATTTCAAGCTCCGGCTTGTAAGGTCCCAAAAAAGTTGGATCTCCTCCCAAAAAAATCCCCAAGGCATCCAAAACGTAAGAATAAAAAGAATAAATCCTGCCTGCTCGGCGTACGTGCCAAGAAAAGAAAAAATGTCTTTTTTGAATCCGAAATCAACTTTCATGGTATTGTATGCTTAGGAAACACCGATCCATTCCGAAATACCTCGCCACTTGATGCGGGAATACAAAAAAAACTCGTCTTCCTGAGCGAGCGGAGCGAGTCGAAGGAACTTCGAAACAAGTATTAAGGAAACCCTGATACATTCTTCGCAAAAATAATAGGAAGATTCTTCCCTCTTCGACAAACTCAGAGTCAGAATGACAGTGCTTTTTCGAGTTCTTAGAAAATATATCATTGTTTCCATCATGTGCTTTTTTTATGGATTCACGCCACGGCGCGCAGGTTTGGAAAAAAAATTATGTATCAGAGTTCCCTTTATTCCGGAGAGCGTTTCTCTATCTGTTGTTGAATTTCCAAGTTCCTTTTTAATTTTTGCGTAAATTCTTGTTCAAGTCGAATCAATCCATCGGGTAATAAATATTTTTGAGACAAAACTTTTTCAACCAAATCGGCTATCTTTTCTCGGAAAAAGTTTCTCGCCACGGGAAGGAGCAGTGGTTCCGCGTAAGATGCTTGTTCGGCAAAAATACCAAAAACCGGATCCGCTTTCTGCTCCAATAACAATTCCGATCTGGGACTCGCGAGTTTTGTTTCTCGGTAAAAAGCCCTCAATGTGTCTGGACGAATGGCAAAGGTCAGAAATCTCCATGCAAGCGAAGGATGGGTTGCCTCATGAGGAACCGCCAAAGCCACGACACGACTCACAACTCGCCGAGGAGACGAAACCTCCTCCGAATGGAATTGAGGAAAAGAACTGACCGATATGTGTTCGGGAGAAAGAAGCGCATTTGGATCGTTTTTTGCGCGCAACAAAAGTGCTTCCACATCTCCCGCATTCCCAAAAATCATCGATACTCTTCCCTCCAAAAAGGGTCTCCATTCTTTACTTTCCGAAGAAGCCGCACTCAAAAACTCATTCCACGATGTTTGACCCGAACCTGGAATCGCAAAATCAAGAAAGAAACGGAATGCTTCCTGCGTAAAATTCACTCTTTGCCCTTTGGAAGTCACCCCCTGTTTCTGGGTGAAAAAAGCTTCTCGTCCATCTTCTGAAAACATTTTTCCTGCCATCTGGAACAAAATATTCTCCAATACTTCTTTTCCCCTCCATACATTATCAACTCTTCCTATGGCCGCTCCGGAACGAGAAAAACGCTGAAAAGAATTATCAGGTTCGGTTAATTCCGAAACGATAACACGAAATGCTTCCCACGTATTGGGTGGTGTTTGCACCTGTTCGGTGTTTGAAATAAGCCCCAACGTGTCGATTCCAATAGGAACACCCAGCATTGTGTCTCCGAACAAAAGTCCTTTGAGAGAGAAAGACAAAAAGTTTTTCACAAGATACTCTGCCTCCAATGACTCACTGGTCCGAAACGGGACAAATAAATCTTTCTTTTGAAATATAAAATCCGTATCAGAAACAATTACATCCGGTCCCTCGCCTCGTGCCAAAGTATGCACGAAGGTTTCTTGCAACTCTGCATCATCTCGAAAAGGGATCACTCGTATTTTCCCCTCCGTTTCATCCAAAGCCGCCATAAACTCTTTCCCCAACGCTTCAAAAAAATCAGGAGATACCGCCGTCCAAATAGTTAATTCTCCCGAGAAAGGTTCAGGAGGAGGAACTTTCTCTTCACATCCGACAAGAAAAAATACTAGAAAGGAGAGAAGAAACTTTTTTTTCATTTTTCAGGATTTTCCATATTTGTTTTCTAACAACAGAGTATGAGATTGATGGAAAAAATCAAATAACCGATCCCTAAAAAACACTTTCAATAGGATGCAAAAATGCAGTCGTCACTCCCCCAATTATTAGTTGACAAAACCAAATACTTCGCGACAATGCAGCGGGATTTTTTCGTTTCGAATGAAGAACTTTTTAAAGAATCGTATTGCCGAACTCCACAATGTAACGTGGCCTACAAGAAAGCAAGCTGTTCACTCTATGATTACAGTGCTCAGCATTATGTTGATTGTGGGAGTCTTCTTGGGAGTGGTTGATTATTTTTTTAACGAAGGAATACTTTTCTTTTTGAATCGGTAAAAATTCACGTCTCCTTTCTATTTTTCCCTTTATCAGTACTCCCTTAGCTATGGTTAAACAAGATCCTTCCATCGGACGCAATTGGTATGTTGTGCACACTTATTCCGGCTATGAAGATGCCGTTAAAAAAGCAATAGAGCAACGAACCGAGTCCATGGGAATGCAGGAGTATATTTTTGATATAGTCGTTCCCAAAGAAAAAGTAGCCGTTATGAAGGCCGGAAAACAGGATATCGTGGAAAAAAATCTTTTTCCCGGCTATGTCCTGGTGGACATGATCGTGACGGATGCCTCTTGGTTTATGGTACGAAATACCCCTAATGTAACGGGATTCGTGGGGTCTGGAAACATTCCTGTTCCCGTACTTCCGGAGGAATTCGGGGTCATTAAAAGACGTATGGGAGCTTCAGAACCGACAACCGATATAAAACTCGTTGTTGGGGATTTGGTCGCTATCAAAGAAGGTCCCTTCTCCAACTATGAAGGGAATATTTCAGAAGTGAACAAAGCGAAAGGGAAAGTAACAGTCCTCGTTACGATTTTTGATCGAGAAACACCAGTTGAACTTGACTTTAATCAAGTTATAAAGAAAATATGATCCTCAAATTTGTAATTCGTCATTTGTAATTTGTAATTGATCAAAAATGCCTCCGAAAAAACCATTTGTCTCGAAATTCAAAATTCAGCTCCCTGCAGGAGCCGCAACTCCAGCTCCTCCGGTAGGACCCGTTCTTGGACAGCACGGAGTGAATATCCAAGCATTCTGCTCCGAATTTAATGATAAAACGCAAGAGCAAAAAAAAGAAGGACTCACTATCCCTGTGATTTGCTATGTTTTTGAAGATAAGAGTTTTGAGTTGGAATTCAAAACTCCTCCAGCTTCCGTTCTTATCAAGAAAGAATTAAATATTCAGAAAGGATCCGGAAAACCAAATACGGAGAAAATCGGGAAAATTACGAGAAAACAACTTGAAAATGTCGCTACGAAAAAAATGGTAGATCTCAATGCCAATGATATGGACGCAGCGGTAAAGATAATTGCTGGAACGGCT
>JAIPGU010000023.1 GCA_021735575.1 Candidatus Altimarinota bacterium
CGAAGCGGTTGCCGCAACAGATGAAATACTTATGGAAAAATACCTCGGAGGAGAAACTCTCACCCCGGGAGAAATTCGAGCGGGAATGAGAAAAGCCGTTATTGCAAATGAGTTTATTCCTGTTCTTACTGGAACAGCGCTCAAAAACAAAGGAGTGCAGCCACTCTTGGATGCTGTTACATATTATCTTCCATCCCCTCTGGACGTTCCGGCAATTCCCGGGAAAAATCCAAAAAACGAAGAACTGGAAGAGCGCCACGCCGATAAGAAAGAACCCCTCGCTTCTCTGGCTTTTAAAATTGCAACCGATCCCTTCGTGGGCCGGCTGACATTTGTCCGTGTGTACTCCGGCGCTCTTCAGGCGGGATCATATGTTTTCAACCCCACGAGCGGAGAAAAGGAACGCATTGGAAGACTCCTTCAAATGCATGCGAATCACCGCGAAGAGGTAAAAGAAATCCCTGCCGGACACATCGGAGCCGTTGTTGGACTCAAAAACACAAGAACGGGGGACACCCTTTGCGACGAATCCAAACCAATCTTACTTGAATCAATTACTTTCCCCGAGCCCGTTATTTCTATTTCTATCGAACCCAAGACCAAGGCCGATCAAGAAAAAATGGGATTGGCACTTCAAAAGCTTGCGGAAGAAGATCCAACATTCCGAGTTCATACCGACGAAGAAACCAATCAAACCATTATCTCCGGAATGGGAGAGCTTCATCTGGATATAATCGTGGATCGAATGAAGCGAGAATTTAAGGTAGAAGCAAACATTGGAGCGCCTCAGGTCGCCTACCGCGAAACCATTCAGTCAGAAGTTGCTGCCGAATACCAACACAAGAAGCAAACTGGTGGACGTGGACAATTTGCGCACGTTCTCTGTCGTATTCGCCCTGGAGAACCTGGGTCCGGATTCAAATTCATTAATGCCATCAAAGGAGCTTCCATTCCGAATGAATATATCCCAGGGTGTGAAAAGGGATTTAAAGAGGCAGTTACCCGCGGGATTCTCGCAGGTTATCCGGTAGTAGATACTGAAGTAGAGCTGTATGACGGATCATACCATGACGTGGACTCTTCGGAGCTGGCTTTCAAAATTGCTGCAATTCAAGCTTTCAAAGAAGGAGCCGTAAAGGCCAATCCTGTTATTTTGGAGCCAATTATGAATGTGGAAGTCGTGACTCCCGAAGATTATTTGGGAGATGTGATGGGCGATATTTCTTCTCGTCGAGGGGTTATACAAGAAACAGGAGATCGCGGTCTTGCGAAGTTTATTCGAGCACGAATCCCTCTTTCCTCAATGTTTGGATATGCCACGGACATTCGTTCCATCAGTCAGGGACGCGCCAGCTACACAATGGAATTTGCAAACTATGAGAAAGTTCCGCGCAATGTAGCGGAAGAGATTATCGCAACACGCAAAGGAGAATAAAGATTTATACTCATTTGCTTTGAAATCTTCGATTTCGCAAATTTCGTATGACGGGCAGTAGCGCTCCTTCGGAGCATTCTGGTATAAAACTCCTGCACCACTTTCTTCTATTTCCATTGCGAGACGTCCAAAAAAAACCAGTCCCGCATAGGAACTGGTTTTGTGGATTTTTGAAAAGACGCGACGTCGGACACGAATCCTGATTTCCTTAAAAAACTTCGCTTTATTGAAAATAATAGCGAAGTAGTTTTTTCTTTCCGGACACCTCTCCGTCTAGCGTTCCGCGAGCCGAACGATTTGGGCGCGTATAATGGATCCGTCCTTTATTCGCCTCCGTTTCTGGTTTCATATACGGCAACTCACTCAAGTCCATCTGTCGAAATGCTCGACGAACACGATTTTTATAGGTGAGCGATTCCCAAGGCAAGAGTCCGGGTAAAGTCCCAAGCGTTTTAATTTCTCGATCTTCTGCGCTCTGTACTTCGTTTTTGACATCTCTTGTTCTCATGACCCTTTCGGACATTTTTTTATTTTGATTATAGAGAGATGGTCCTCGCCTCATGGTCGTTGAAGCCGCCGACGCAACATCAAGAGATGAAACTGAAATCATTGCCAAAAGCAAAACAAGGGAAACATATGATGGAATTTTCATGATTCTAAAAATTAAGAAGCGCAAATATTGTACCCTCCCTCTACAAATCGTCAACGAGATTCTATTTTTTCTGAGCAAATAAAATTTCTGGTTGTCCGATATTTTGCCCATCTCCCAGCATTTTTTTCATGCGGGGAGCCGTTTCGGGCAGGAGAACCTCTGCCATATCAGCAATAATTTCCAACCTTCTAATCAGTTCTAACATCACCCCCCCCGTCCCCACCTTGTCCGTCTTAATAAGCTCCCATGGCCTATGAGTACTTAAAATATGATTTGCTTTGTCAACTTGTGCAAAAAGAATCTGAACTGCTTTTTGGATTTTGTTGTTTTTTAATGCCATCTCAAACTTATCAATTGTAATATCTTCGTCTGAATAAATCTCTGTTTTAATTAGCTCATTGTTTCTTTGTGTTTGAATTTGGGTGTCAAACCCGCCGGTTTTTTCTAACATTTTTTTCCCTTCAAAAAGTTTATGCGTTAACGTAATCACGCGATTAAACAAATTCCCAACGCCTCCCGCCAACTTTGCATGATAAAAATTCTCAAAATTTTCTAAAGAAAAATCACCATCGTGTCCAAATTCAAAGGAACTCAAGAGTCCGATCCTAAGGGCGTCATTCCCATATTTTTCTGCCAATTCTAGCGGAGAAACGACATTTCCCAACGATTTCGACATTTTCTGCCCATCGATCGTAAAAAATCCGTGCGCAAACACCTCTTTGTACAGAGGAATTCCCGCAGACAAAAGCATCGCCGGCCAGATAACGCAGTGAAACCGCGTAATATCTTTTCCGATAATATGCACTGCCTCGGGCCAAAACTCGTTTTTTTCACCTTCCGGAAGTCCAGAAATATAGTTAATCAAGGCATCAAACCAAACGTAAACTTTGTGCTTTTCGTCGATCGGCAGGGAGATGCCAAACTCCGACGTTTCCCGAGAAACGGAAATATCCTCCAGTCCCGATTTTATAAAACTCACAATTTCATTCCGCCGACTTTCCGGCTGGAGAAAGTTTGGATTTTTTTCATACAAATCCAACAATGGTTTTTGATAATTGCTGAGACGAAAGAAATAATTCTCCTCCTCAATTTGCTTGGGAGGGCTTTTGTGATGCGGACAATTCCCTTCTTTGTCTAGGTCTGATTTCTTTAAAAACGCCTCGCATCCTGTGCAGTAAAGTCCTATATATTTCCCTTTATAAATATCTCCCTTGTCGTGCACTTTCTGAAAAATTTCGTGTACTTTTTTTATATGCCGATCTTCGGTTGTCCGTACAAAATCATCAAATTCAATGCCGATCTCTTCCCATGTTGTACGCCACACCCCCGCCATTTCGTCTAAATACTCCGGGATCGCCTTTCCCATCGCACGCGCTGCATCCACGGTTTTTTGCGAATTTTCGTCAGTCCCTGTGAGAAAAAATACATTCTCTTCGCCCAATTTTTTGCGCCAGTATCGCGCCAACGTATCTGTTGCCAACGTACAATACGCATGTCCGATATGTGGTTTATCGTTAATATAATAAATCGGGGTGGTGAAATATTTTTTCATTCGGGTAATTTTTAGGGGAAAAAAGAAGAGTTGTCGAGCGCTATACACAAAAAAGTGCCTGCCCCCCGACTCACCTCTGATAATAAAACTCCCCCCTAGTCCATTATCCTTGCCTGAATGGGGGTATCCCTGAAACAGGTTTGCAATGTTTGTCTGTTTTGTCAAAATGTCTCATTCCTTTTTTGCAAAATTCCTTAAAACTACTACACTTTCTGCGCAATGAAATATGCATTTTTAGTGAAAAACTTCAAAAATCTTAGTTTTGAACAACGGGTTATTTTTTTAGCTCATGTCGGAACCGCTCTTTTCTGTTTTTTCCCATGGCTTTCCATCGAACCCTTGTATGACGATCCCTACTGGCACTCCGCCTTTGGCGGGGCGGGCGCCCTTGTTGGGGCGTTTGTCTTTCTCCTGTCTCTTGGGGTGGTGCTTTATTTCGCCGATAAAATTCTGGACTCCAAAAGAATTTCTCTTCCGTTCTCAGAAAACACGCTCTTCTTGGTGGCGGGAATAGAACAATTAATTTTTTTGGTACTAGCGTGGTCCGTGTTGGTGTCGGGCGCAAGTGGATTTGAAAGTTCCGAAATTCGATTCGGGATTTCTCTGGCTTTCCTCGCACAGGCAGCAGGAATTATGGCAACCTATTTACAGATACAGAAAGAAAAAAATAAAACCGCCCGTAATTTTTTTCAACATCCTCGGAAACACTCCGTCCCTCAAAAGAGGGAGGAAGAAAGTGTGGAGGAAAATAAACTCCAAACTCCTCCAACGCCGATCGGAGGACTCTTTGATTCTCAAGAAAACAAAACGCATGAACGATGATAAAAACAGTCGCAATTCATTCCTTGCCGAAGCGCAACAAGAAGGGCGCGCTTCTGGAAAAGTAGAAATTACCGATCTCGATCAAGCCATTGCGCAAGCCAACGTTATTTTGGACGAAGCCGTGGTCTCCAAATTCCGAACCACCGAAGAAGAAAATCTCCCGACCGTCAAAATCACGGTATACTGCCATGACTGCAGGCAGGTCGTTCCGGCAGGAATCGGAAAAACTCTTCGAGGGAACCCCCGAACCGTGTGTGGCACCTGCAAATCAAAAAAGGTGTCGATGGGAACCGAAGAAGCCCTTTGTAGATTTTACCACCTCGACAAAGAGCAAAAAAAAGAAGAAAAAGAGCGGAAGAAGTAATATTTCTTCCGAGAACCACTTTTTTGTCAATTCGTTTTTTCCGCTTGAGAAAGCGTATTTTTAAAAGAGGGGGATGAAATTTTTGACAACAAAAATATACAATATGTATACTTCTGTATGCAATGTCAGAAATTACTTTTTCCGATCGAGAAATGAGGGCTCTCCGCCATATCCGAAATGAGCTGATGCATTCGGGGAAAATGCCGTCTGTCCGAACCATTATGGACTTGATGCAGTATCGATCCCCTCGGTCGGTATCTGTATTGCTACAGCAATTGACCGACAAAGGGGTTTTGATTCATCGCGAAGGGAAATATATCTTAAACGAAAGTGCAGAAATTTCTTCTCCCAATGAAGACACTGTTGATGTCCCCTTGGTAGGAACCGGATCATGTGGTACTCCTATCTTTGCCGAAGAAAATATTGAAGCATACTACAAAATCAGTACGCGGCTCGCCCCCCCCATGCGCAAGCATTTCCTGCTTCGCGCCCAAGGCGATTCTATGAACCAGAAGGGCATCACCGAGGGTGATCTCGTCCTTGTGCGACAACAAGATGCCGCCGAAAATGGCAACATCGTTGTCGCCCTCATCGACAACGAAGCCACAATCAAAGAATTTCAGCAAAAAGACGACATGGTGATTCTTTCTCCTTGTTCTTCCAATCCTGTTCACAAGCCCATTCTCCTGACGGATGATTTCCAAATCCAGGGGGTGGTCGTGAAATCTATCCCTTGTTTCTAATTTTTTAACTTTTTTTACTCTCTATCTTTCTATCTCTCTTACTTTCTAACTTTTTACAAAATGACAACAGATGCAAAAAAATCGGCCCTCACCGCAGCCCTCGCCCAAATCGAAAAAAACTTCGGTAAGGGATCAGTAATGCGACTCGGCGATCGGGAGCTGATGAAAATCGAAACCGTCAGCGCCGGCGCTATTTCTATTGATATCGCTCTTGGTGGCGGATATCCAAAAGGACGAATCATCGAAATATACGGACCAGAAAGTTCGGGGAAAACAACCCTCGCGCTTCATGCTACGGCAGAATTTCAAAAGACAGGGGGGACTGTTGCGTTCGTCGATGCCGAACACGCTCTTGACCCAAATTATGCCAAGAAACTTGGTGTAAACACCGATGAGTTATTGCTTTCTCAGCCCGACTCCGGCGAACAAGCGCTCGAAATAGTGGAAGCCTTGGTGCGCTCAGGAGGAATCGATCTCATTGTGGTCGACTCTGTCGCGGCACTCACCCCTAGAGCCGAAATAGAAGGCGCCATGGGAGATGCGCAAATGGGAATTCAGGCACGACTTATGAGTCAAGCCTTGCGAAAACTAACCGCCGTCACCTCTAAAATGGGAACGACGATTATTTTCCTCAACCAAATCCGCATGAAAATCGGCGTAATGTTTGGAAATCCAGAAACCACCACGGGAGGAAACGCGCTCAAGTTTTATTCCTCTGTCCGACTCGAGGTACGCAAAGGAAGCAAAATTGAATCGGGAACTGGAGACACCAAAGAAGCCAATGGAAATATCGCGAAAATAAAAATTGTTAAAAACAAAGTGGCGCCCCCATTCAAAACAGCAGAAGTAGACATCATGTTCAACGAAGGAATTTCTCGTACGGCAGACCTGGTCGACACCGCAGAAAGAATGGACATCATCCAAAAGGCTGGAGCCTTCTATTCCTACGCCGGAACAAAACTCGGTCAGGGAAAACAAAAAGTGATTGATTTCCTGAAAGCCAATAAAGACTTGGCCAAAGAAATCGATAAACTCGTCCGAGAAAAAGCCGGACTATAAAGTTTTAGAGCTTAGAACTTGATATCCCCTCTCCGTGTGAGAGGGGGTTGGGGGGAGGGGGAACAAAATTTTGCAGAAGCAAAATTTTTCTGTATTCTGCACACCCCTAATCAAACAAAAAATGGCATTTCAACTTCCCGCACTCGGCTACGACTACAATGCACTCGAACCACACATTGATGCACGCACAATGGAAATCCATCACCGCAAGCATCACCAAGGATACGTGGACAAGGCAAATGCCGCACTTGAAGCGTATCCCGAATGGCTTGAAAAATCGCCCTGCGAAATCCTCACCAACATCAATCAAGTCCCCGAAGCCGTCCGTACTGCAGTACAAAACAATGTCGGAGGAGTATGCAACCACAGTTTTTTCTGGACCATTCTTTCTCCGTCCGGCGGAGGAACCCCTACTGGAAATCTATCCGAAGCAATTAATACAACATTTGGAAGTTTCGAAAATTTCCAAGCAGAATTTAAAAAAGCGTCTCTCGGACAATTTGGAAGCGGGTGGGCATGGCTGGTAATGAAAGACGGAGTTCTCTCTATCATTGCCACTGCGAATCAAGATTCCGTACTAACGCTTGGATATAAGCGAATTTTGGGGATAGATGTATGGGAACATGCGTACTACCTTAACTACCAAAATCGCCGTCCAGATTACGTCGATGCATTTTGGAATATCGTAGACTGGAACAAATGCGAAGAATATTTCCAAAAAGGAGGAATTTAAATCAATGTGGAATTACAAATGACAAATTACGAATAAAAAATTATTTCTCCCTGTCGTTCATTCTTAATTTCTAACTCGTCATTCGCAATTTTGCATGGAAGAATTTAAAAATTCTTTCATGCCTTTCATCGACCATCCTCTGTGTGATATGGCGTTTTTTTGCTTCTTGTCCATTGCCGAGTAGACCAAATCATGTCCATCCGGAATAAATACTGCCGACACCGGAATCCCTGGTTCAAGGGGGGCTTGTGGAAACTCGGCAATCGTTCCTGAACACATGCCAAGCTCTGTGTGCGCATTCCTGGTACGAGGGTCAAAAAAGGCGCTCGCAGAATAAAATGTTGCGCGCCTGTTTTCCGCTCCGTCCAAAAGTTCCAAAAAAAGCCGAAGCCACTCTTGGTCATCCGCATGAGCAAATTCTCGTCTCGTCCGAACCCCGAACTTTTCCGGAAATGCTTCGAGCACAAGCCCCGAGTCTTCGCCAAGGGTTGGAATTTCAAAAAAATTCGCAAAATGTTGCGCTTTCTGAAACGCATTTTCTTCGAATGTATTTCCTATTTCCTCCGGATCTTCCGTGTTTGGGAAGTCTTTCAAAGACAAAAATTCTATATCTGGAAGCGTGCTTAATACCTCTAGCATTTCTTTCCGTTTCCCCTCGTTTCCAGTTGCAATAAGAATTTTTTTCATAAAAGCGATTGAATTTTTTCTGCTCGTGCCACTCCTCGATCGGGCTTAAAACGAAGACGAATCGCCCGACGCACATGCACTTGTCTTAAAAGTTCGTGTGCTATTTTCCCTGCTGCCGTATTGAGCTTGGCGCATATCCCCCGAGGACCGTCAAGAGATCGGACAAATATATCTGCCACCTCTAGGTCTCCCGATACCTCGATAGCCGTGACCGTTAAAAATCCCACATCATCGGGGGTGAAAATTTGCTGAAGGAGGGTTGGAATTTTTTCCATGAGCACCCCGGCAAGTTTTTGACTTCGTGGAGACATTTTCATGCGACCGTGAGAATGCGTATTTTTTGCGAAAAATCAAGCTTTATGAGACACTTCCTGCGACATGAAATACTGTTTTTTAGACTTGGAAACGACAGGGTTGGATCCCAAAAAAGATTCAATTATTGAAATTTCTTTTGTCGTACAAGACTCCTCTGGAGCTGAACGAGAAAGGCTGGACGAAGTCATCATCCCCGAACGATCTCCACTGACCTCCTACGTAACACATATCACAGGAATTACCGAAAAAGAAATTTCCGAGTGTGGAAAACGTTTTTCCACCCTTATTCCGGCGATTCAGGATCGCATTGGCGATGCTATCATCGTCGGACATAATATTGATTTTGACATAGGGTTTTTAGAAGAAAATGGTATCCACGTCCGACAAAATGGACGTATTGATACGCATGAACTCGCCCGCATTGTACTTCTGGAAGAAGAAAGCTATGCATTGGAAATTTTGTCCGGAAAATATGGGTTCGCGCATGTGGACGCTCACAGGGCTATGTCAGATGTTGAAGCATGCGTCGATCTTTTGGCATTTCTAAAAAAACAAATCTCATCCCTTCCCCCTCTATTTCTAGAGTCTGTCCGTCCCATTCTCGAACAAAAAACAAAATGGGATGCAAAGCATTTTTTTCTGGAGGCCTCGGGAGATATCAATTTTTCTTTCGAGAAATCAAACAGAGAAAATCCAACAAGACAAAATGTTTCACTCCCTGGAAATGTACTAGAACGCCTTTCACCTCAGTACTCTCTTTTCATAGAGGCAGGGGATTCTTCTGCGTCTGCAGATGCCCTGATGGAGCTCACTCAACGCATTACGGATAAAGGGGAAAAGGCGCTCATCATTTCCCCAAAACTTGATTTCTTCCCGGAGGCAAAAAAAGTGCCCATCCCTGAGGTTTTGATTGATCCTGAGCGACTCGAACAATTTGTAGAAACGCGCCACGAACTCGGGAACACAGAAACAGCGTTCTATCTGCAATGCCAGCTGAGACAGTGCTTGGGGTTGCGTGGCATAGATCAGTACAGCATCTTCGCCTACCAGAGAAACTTCTGGAAAGAGGTGTGTATGGCATCGGAAGCCACGCCCGCTTTTGTTCAAATCCTCCAAGAAAGGAACGAAGAGGCTGTTCTAAGCATTTCCCCGAATGCTTTTTTTCGCTTTCAAAATATTCCGCTTTTCAAAAATCGCGTACTCCTCATTGACGAAGCCGAAATTTTTGGCAATAAGCTCCTTTTTGCTCCGGCTGATGAAGTTTCTCTGTTCCCTTTTCTTCAAGACGAAAGCACCTCTATTGCGGCTCAATTTTTTGTGAAAAATATCTGCCAAGAGATCGTCGAACCGCAACTTCAACATGCTCTCGGCCCTTTCCCAGAAAAAATACTGCTGTCAGAAAAACAAACCTTCCCGCACCTGGCAGATGCAGTACTCAAAATCGGGGCTCACGAAAACTTACAACGAATCGCCAATTTCCTTCGCGAACCACAAAAAGAAGTCGTCCGATGGATTCGTTATGATCCGGAAACTGGCAATGTTACCTTTGGCATGTGGCAACCGGGGGACTGGAGAGAGATGAAGCAGCTTCTTGGGAATTGCTCCAAAATACTCTTCCACCGCGCACCCGAAAAATACGTCAAAGATTTTCTCAAAATTTTCATCGGCGTAGAAAATGGATATTTCCTGCGCGACCCGAACCTCGAACTCGGGAAAAAACTCACCGTTCCCGAAAAACTAGAATCCGCAAGCGATCCTCAATTCAACGCCTTTTGTGCCGAAAAAATTATCGAGCTTGCGAAAGAGGAACTCACCGAAGATCATTGGATTGCCATAAATTTTTCGAGTCTGGAAACCCTCAAAAAAATATTTACCCACGTGTCCGAACACTTTATAGATCAAGAAGACATATCAGTACTCGGAGAAAGGGCCTCGGGGGGCGACAGCAAATTGTTTGAACTTCTGAAAAAAAAGAAAAAAGTGATTCTCTTTACCCAAAAACTTCTTCGTCCGGAACTTTTCACCCTTCCGATTAAAACACTGGTCGTACAAAAATTCCCGTTTCCACCTCCCCACCCCTTACTCAAAGAGCTCGAAGATGTTTTTAAGCGCTCGGGGCAAAATTTCTGGGGAACGTGGATTGTCCCACAAGTGGCAGCAAATTTGTCGCGTCGAATCTCCTGCTATCCCCAGGCCACCGACGTTGTTTGGCTTGACCCAAGGGAAAATGCTCGCTGGGGAAAAGAAATACTCACGTCGCTTTTTTAAAAAATTATTCTTTTTCTTCCCCCCTAACAAGGGGTTTAAACCCCTTGTTAAGAAAGACTCAGCTTCTTCGGCATTGCCACGCAAAACCCTGTACTCACCGCCACCACAAAAAGAGTCGTCCCTACCACCCATGTGGGATTATTTATGATATTTGCATAGACAAAGAGTGGAACTCCTATGATAAAAGCCGTCAAAACTCCCCAGAAAACCCCTCGTGCGCTCAATCGATCCCAATACAAGGCAAGAACTGTCGGCACCATGACGCACGCCGCAATCGTATTAAAAATCCACCACAGATGTTGCAATCCGAAGTGCGGAATATACATGGTCCCAAGCGCTACTAAGAGCCCCAAAATAGTAATGCCAATCATCACCCAACGGGCAGAACGCACGGCTTCTCTGTCTGATTTTCCGTGCACAACATCGGTAATCCAGAGCGAGCTTGTTGCCGAAAGCCCTGAATCCAATGTCGAACTAAGTCCACACAGAAGCATAATCACAAAAAGTACTGTCGCCCACGAAGGAAGCAAGGTTGCTACCGTTTGTACCCCGATCATGGAAGCATCCGCCCCTTCGGGCAAAGAAATTCCAAGCTCAGTATTTGCCCCCAAAAACCCTAGTGTTGAAAGCGCTACTGGAACGACCCCAAAGAGAATGGCGCCAAAAACAAACGATTTAATCAGTTGTTTTTTCTGAATCGCAAATGATCTCTGCCAATACTGCTGATCAGAAATGGCCCCAGCAAGAAGCCCAACGGATGTCACAATCCCGAAAGAGAACGCCACTCCAGGATCTAGTATATTTTTTATCCCTGCCAAACCTCCAAATCCTGCAGAAATAGCAGACATTCCTCCCGACATACGCCACGTCCAGGGCAATATAATCGCCCCAATAATGAAGATCGTGGCAATCTGAACAAAGTCGGTGATAATCGATGCCTTGAGTCCTGAAATCAGGGTGTAAGCAAGAGCGATAAGCGCTAAAATCGGCATAACGACAAGAAGCGGGATGCCCGTCAAAAGGGAAATTAAGCTCCCTCCAGCAAAAAGCTGTACCGTCACCGCCATGAGCTGATAAAAGAAGTAGGGAAATAAATAGATTTTGTGCGCACGTTCGCTCTGCAATCTCCATTTAATAAACTGAGGAAGTGTATACCCCTCGGGGAGAAGTTCGCGAATACGAGGAGCTAAAAACGCAAAGATTGCGAGTGCGAGAATGTTGGGGGCGGTAAACCAGAAGATCCCTGCGAGCCCTTTTTCATATGCCATTTGTACGGAAATAAAAAGTGCCGGTGCCCAAATCCATGATGCCGCAATACTCGAGCCCCCGATAAACCACCCGACCTTGCGGTCGGCGACCAAAAAATCATCTTTGGTGTGAGATCGTTTGAGTCGAGCGAAAAAATAAGTAATCGCGAGCATCCCGAGCCCAAAGAGAGCAAGAAACGCGTAGCCGGTGGCGGAAGAAATGAAATTCATGAGAATATTTGACAATCCGCCGTTAAAATTAAATAATTTATACGAGTGGCAAATATCACCCTATGGTGATAAATATCACTCGAATCTAAAAAAACCGCATGTTTCAGCCACTTTTTCAGCAACTCGGACTCTCTAAAAATGAATCTCGTATCTATGAAATCCTCCTCACAGACGGGAAGCTGGGGGTGTCGGATATCGCCAAAGCGTCAAAGGTCCACCGGCGGAATGTCTATGATTCTCTTGATAGACTCATTGAAAAGGGGGTGGTATTCGAAATTCGAAGCCCGTACGAAAACGAGTACCAAGCGGTAAACCCCGACAAATTTCTAGAATTTTTGGAAGAAAAGCGCGTCATACTCGAACGTGCCATGCCGCACCTACAACAACTCTATCAAAGCACGCCACACAAAAATGAAGTCTATGTATACCGAGGACCCGAGGGCTGAAAAAATTATATGCGCGATATATTACAAGTGGCAGATGAGGCGTACTTTCTTGGCGCCAAGGGCGGATGGCTCGATGAACGGGTAAAAAATTTCTTTCCTCAGTTTGAACGCGAAGCGAAGAAAAAAAATATCAAAATGTGGCACTTGTTTGATGCAGAAGTACAAACTCAATTTCCAGAGATTCTTCAATATGTCGGCAAAAACTATAAATTTTTACCGAAAAATTATTCAACTCCTGCGGCGGTCGACATCTTCGGCGATCATGTAAACATTCTCTCAAGCATTCATCTGGGGGGGCTGGATGAAGATTTCAGTTTTACCGTTATTGTGAATCAACAAATTGCCGACAGTTTTCGCGCATGGTTTCGGTTGATGTGGGATGTGTGCCCGGAGGAATCACCAAAAAAAAGACAAAGACATGTTGTTTGACTTTACCAAATGCAGGATGTGTTTTTATTCTCTGTGTCCACGTAGTACGTATCACATATTACGTATTACGAAAATACCCCATACGAAATACATTCGCTGGTGTCTCGCCAAATGAGAAATTTTTTTCTTGTTTTTTGGGTTCCTTTGTGGCATAATTATTACACTTGTAATACAAAATTATGCGAAAAATTATTTCGGCTTCATTTCCAGAAAAGGTGGCAACTGACATAAAAAAACGCGCAAAAAAGAAAAATGTGAGCGTGAGCTCTTATTTTTTGTATCTGTACGAAATAGAAAAAGACATGATCGGCGAAGAAGAAATTATTGCCCTGCGCGATCAAGCAAGAAAGGATTATTTGCGCGGAAAAACAAGGGCAATCGGTTCTCTGTCTGATCTAATGACATAGCATGAAAATTCGAGAAATTCATGTCCATAAATCTTTTGAGAAACAATTTAAAGCACTTCCCGCGCACATTCAACAAAAAGCCGTTAAAACCGACAACCTATTTCGCGCCAATCCTTTTCATCCTTCGCTCCGTCTTCACAAATTGAAAGGGAAACTGGGCGGATTGTGGAGTATTTCCATAGACAGGGAATATCGAATTATCTTTGAAGTTTTCGAAGATGGGAACGTGCTTTTCATCAGCATTGGTCGGCATTCCATCTACGAATAATTTGTAGCCACGGAAACGTTCCTGTGGCTACACAAAACATGACGGCATTGCCGCTACTGATCACTGAAAATTGTAAATTGAAGATTGATTCAGTATCTCGCCAAATGTGCAAACGCCTTGTTGGCCTGTGCCATTTTGTGTGCTTCTTTCTTTTTATTCACAGCGTGTCCAGAATCATGCGATGCATCGAGTAATTCTTGTGCAAGTCGACGATGCATTGGCTGTCCTTTTCTGCTTCGTGCCCCTTCCAAAATCCAGCGAATAGAAAGACTTTGCTGTCGACGCGGCTTTACTTCGGATGGAATCTGATAGACCGCCCCCCCAACACGCTTTGCTGTTACTTCCAGCGTTGGAGTTGCATTTTGCAAAGCTGTTTCAAAGGTTTTTAATGCATCTTTTTCGCCCAATCGCGTGAGTTCGTCAAATGTGTCTCGAAGGATTCTTTGGGCAACGGTTTTTTTCCCTTGTTTTAAAAGACAGTTTACAAATTTTGTTTGCAATGGGTCAGAAAAAGAAAAAGGATTGGGAGCCTGTTTTCCTTTTTTCTCTGATTTCTTCCCTTTGTCTTCCGACGCAGAGTCCATAGATGGTTTCGTCTGTTCTGAATTTTGAGAGGCGGCTTCAGAGACCGCTGCGTTTGTTTCTTCCATAAGATATAAATATTATTTTTTTGCTTTCTTCGTCCCATAGCGCGAACGAGCTTGTCCTCGGTCAGACACTCCTTGTGTGTCGAGCGTCCCACGAACGATATGGTATCGTACACCAATCAAATCCTTCACCCGCCCCCCCCGAAGAAGTACCACCGAGTGCTCCTGTAAATTATGTCCCTCCCCCATAATATAAGCGTTTACTTCATACCCATTTGTGAGTCTTACCCGAGCAATCTTTCGTAAGGCCGAATTTGGTTTTTTGGGGGTCATGGTTGTCACCTTAATACACACCCCTCGTTTTTGCGGACAAGAAAGAGCACGCGACTTGTTTTCCAAAGTATTAAAAAGGACCTGCAAAGCCGGTGATTTCGACTTCACCTCCTTGTTCTTTCGTGGTTTTCGTACCAGTTGGTTTATGGTTGGCATGGTGTGTTTTAAAGTTACTTTTTCGCTTTCTGGGCGAGCCGAAACCCTGTTCCTGCCGGAATAAGCCGACCGATGATAACGTTTTCCTTCAATCCGTCAAGCGTATCTACTTTCCGAGTCGTGGCAGCTTCGACTAATACGCGAGTGGTCTCTTGGAAGGATGCGGCCGAAAGCCAAGAGTCCGTCCAAAGAGAAACGCGTGTGAGCCCCAGAAGGAGTCGTTCCGCCTCGACCAGGCGTTTGTTCTTTTTCTTCTTCAATTCTTCATTTTTCTTTTGCAATTCCACCACGTCTTTTATTTCCCCCGGGAGCCAATTACTATCTCCTGCATCAAGAATCCGAACCTTCGAGACCATTTGTTTCGCAATGATTTCTATGTGTTTTTCGTTGATATCTTGTCCCTGAGAAGCATAAATTCGCTGAACTTCAAAAAGAATATACTCTTGTACCCGCTCCACAGATGTCAGCTCCATCAGTTGGCGAAGATCTAAATGTCCGATGGTAAGAGGATCTCCTTTTTTGACTTCTTCTCCTCCCTTCACCTTCAGGGCTATGCGAGAAGAAACTACATATTCCTTGCTGGCCGCCTCGCTCTGCAAAATTGTAATGTGTTCTTTCGAAACGTCTGTCACTTTTCCGGTGCATCGAGCTTTGATCGTGGACCTGTCTTCCGTGGTCCGCGCAATGATCTGTTTTTCTTTTACTTGCTCCCCTTTCTTTACGGCTGGTCCAAAATCAAGCCCTAGTCGATGGACGTCTTCCTCCGGTTTTTCGGCAGTAATGGTTATCTTCGT